>NZ_BAAGTH010000018.1:0-109122 GCF_054782015.1 Salinifilum aidingensis
TGCATCAACCGGCTCAAACGCCACCGCGCCGTGGCCACCCGATACGACAAACTCGCCGTCCGCTACGAAGCCACCGTGACCATCGCCGCCATCAACGAATGGCTCTAACTTATGAAACAGACCCTAGACGTGGATGGACGGGCAGTTCCGGTCGATCGCCGCGCTCGACCCGGCTTCGGGGGCGATCGAGCACGCCGAGCAGCGGACCGGCGACCGGAACTACCTGCTGGTCGGCTCGGACACCCGCCTGGGCGCGAGCCCCTCGGACGGGTGAGCAGCACCGCGGACCAGCCGGGGGCGCGCTCCGACTCGATGACGATCGCGCACGTCCCCGCCGACCGCAGCCGCGCCGTGGTCATCTCGCTGCCGCGCGACCTGCGGGTCGACCTGCCCTCGTGCCGGCGCCGGGACCCGCGGGCGGGCAGCTGCACCGGCGAGCGGCTCGAGCCGCGGGAGCAGAAGGTGCAGGAGTTGTTCGACGCGCTCCGCCAGGACGTGCCGCTCGATCCGGGGACGGGGAACCGGTCGCGCCGCCCTCGGGGACCCCGCAGCACCTCGCTACGGACGGTGATCAACCACACCCGCTCGGGTAACTACCGTTCGAATCATGTGGATCCGGGACGACCGGTTTGGGACACTTCACGAGCAGGGACCGTTCACTCGCGGTTCACTGCGGTGCACCCGTCCGATTCCACGGCACAGTAAGCTGGACATATGCGTGAGGCCTACCAGGAACAACTCGACAAGCTCGCCGACGAACTCGCCACCATGTCGGGCATGGTCGGCACCGCGATGGAACGCGCCACGAGAGCGCTCCTGGAGACGGATCTCAGCCTGGCCGAGCAGGTCATCGAGGACGACGCGAAGGTCGACGAGGCCCGGGCCCGCGCCGAGGAGCACGCCTTCGGGCTGCTCGCCCTCCAGGCACCGGTGGCCAGCGACCTGCGCACCGTGATCTCCACGATCCACGTCGCGGAGGACCTGGAACGCATGGGGGATCTCGCGCTCCACGTGGCCAAGGCCGCGCGCCGCCGCCACCCGAACGAGGTGCTTCCGGAGGACGTGCGCCCGTACTTCTCCGACATGGGGCGCATCGCGGTGAAGCTCGCCGAACGCGTGAACAGCGTGCTGCAGACCCGGGACGTGGACGCCGCCCAGGGCATGGAAACCGATGACGACGAGATGGACGATCTCCACCGGCACCTGTTCACCATGATGATGGGCTCCGAGTGGTCGCACGGCGTCGCCACCGCGGTGGACGTGACGCTGCTGGGGCGCTTCTACGAGCGCTTCGCCGACCACGCCGTGTCCGTGGCGCGGCGCGTCGTGTTCATCGTCACCGGGAAGATGCCCACGGGCTGATCACCTCCGACCGGGCTCGCCGGTCAGAGCTCGCCGGGCTCCTCGGCCGCGGCGCGGCCTCCCGACCGGCGAGCCCGGCGGTGCCCACCGGGGCGGTTCGCGTTGAGCGACCGCGCGGACCGGTGACCGCCTGCACGGCCGCTCCGCGCGGTCCGCGAGGCCGGTCGAGCCGCGGGCTCGGCGATAATACTCAGTCACATCGCTCGCACCCGGGTTCGAACTGTGCGATCCTGCCGTCCCGTGAGCACCCGCCAAGCAGCCACCCGGTGCGGAGGATCGTCACGTGGGTAGCAGTCCGACCGTCCAGCGCCGCCGCCTCGGCAACGAGCTGCGACGCCTCCGGGAAGCGGCGGGCCGCACCCACCGGGAAGTCGCAGGCCAGCTGGACTGCTCGCAGGGCAAGATCAGCCAGATCGAGCTCGGCCGCGTGCCCGTGCGCACCTCCGACGTGCGCCTCATGGCCGAGTTCTACGGCGTGGCGGGCGAGCAGCTGGACGCGCTCACCGAGCTCGCCCAGGGCTCGAAGGAGCGCGGCTGGTGGCAGGACTACCCCAGCACCGCGCTGCGGCCGGGGATGCAGACCTACCTCGGCCTCGAGACGGCGGCCAGCGCGGTGAGCTGCTTCGGCAGCGCCCCGCTGCCGGAGCTGCTGCGCACCACCGAGTACAGCCGCGCGCTGCTGGCCGCCGACCGGGAACGGCTCGACGAGCAGGCCGTCGCCGAACGCCTGGAGGTCGCGGCGAAGCGGCAGCAGCGGCTCGTCGGCGAGAACCCCCTCGAGCTGTGGGCGGTGCTCGACGAGTCGGCGCTGCACCGCACCATCGGCGGCGGCTCGGTGATGCGCCAGCAGCTGGAGCACCTCGTGCTGCTCGGCTACCGCCGGAACGTGACGATCCAGGTGCTGCCGTTCCGCGCGGGAGCGCACCCGCTGCTGGCCGACCGGATCTCGGTGTTCTCCTTCCCCGACCCGGACGACGCGCAGGTGGTGCACCTCGGCGACTCGGTCAACGCACGGTTCCTGGACCAGGGAACCGGGGAGTACCTGCGCGCGTTCGAGCGGGTGTGCGCAGCGGCGCTGTCGCCGAAGGACTCCAGCTCCCACATCTCCGCACTCGCCGACCGGATGTAGGCACCGGGCCGGGCGGACCGGGCCGGTGGGGCGGCCCGGTCCGCCCGGCGGTGCTGCCGGCGCCCTGCGGGTGCGGTCAGCCGAAGCGGCCGGAGATGTAGTCCTCGGTGGCCTTCTGCGAGGGGTTCGAGAAGATCGTGCCGGTCTCGTCCATCTCCACGAGCTGGCCCGGCTCGCCCACGGCGGGCAGGTTGAAGAACGCGGTCTGGTCGCTGACGCGCGCCGCCTGCTGCATGTTGTGCGTGACGATGACGATCGTGTAGTCCTGCTTCAGCCGCGCGATCAGGTCCTCGATCGCCAGCGTGGAGATCGGGTCGAGCGCGGAGCACGGCTCGTCCATGAGCAGCACGTCGGGCTGCACGGCGATCGCCCGCGCGATGCACAGCCGCTGCTGCTGCCCGCCGGAGAGGCTCCCGCCCGGCTTGTTCAGCCTGTCCTTGACCTCCTCCCACAGGTTCGCGCCGCGCAGCGCGCGCTCGGCGATCTCGTCGAGCTTGCGCTTGTTCTTGTCGCCGACGAGCTTCAGCCCGGCGACCACGTTGTCCCGGATGGACATGGTGGGGAACGGGTTCGCCCGCTGGAACACCATGCCGATCGTGCGGCGCACCTGCACCGGGTCGATGCTCGGGCCGTAGATGTCCTCGCCGTCGAGCTCCACCTTGCCCTCGACGCGCCCGGCGGGCACCACTTCGTGCATCCGGTTGAGCGCACGCAGCACGGTCGACTTGCCGCACCCCGAGGGGCCGATGAAGGCGGTGACGCTGTGCGCCGGGACCTGGAGGGTCACGTCCTGCACCGCGTGGAACTTCCCGTAGTGCAGGTTCAGGTCTTTGATGTCGATACGTTTGGCCATGGCTGTAGAACCGTCCTATTTGGTGCGCACCGCGAGCAGCTTCGACAGCAGCGTCGCGACGAGGTTGATCAGCATGATGACCAGCACCAGGGTCAGCGCAGCACCCCACATCCGGGAGTCGCCGGCGGCGGTGGCGGTGGTGCGTTCCATGTAGATGGTCAGCGGCAGCGAGGCCATCTCCCCGCTGAACAGGTTGAAGTTGATCGCCCTGGAGTAGCCGACGAGGATGAGCAGCGGCGCGGTCTCGCCCAGCACGCGCGCCAGGCCGAGCATCACGCCGGTGAGGATCCCGGACATCGCGGTCGGCAGCACGATCCGCAGGATCGTCTTCCACTTGGGCACGCCGAGCGCGTAGGCGGCCTCGCGCAGCTCGTCGGGGACGATGCGCAGCATGCTCTCGGTGGTGCGCACGACGAGGGGGAGCATCAGCAGCATCAGCGACATCGCCACGGCGATGCCGCTGCGCTCGAAGCCCAGCGTCGTGATCCACAGCGCGTAGATGAACAGGCCGGCCACGATGGACGGCAGTCCGCTGAGCACGTCCACCATGAACGTGGTGGCCCGGGCCAGCCGCGCGTTGCCCCCGTACTCGACGAGGTAGACCGCCACCATGATCCCCAGCGGGATGGTGACGACCGCGGTCACCGCGCCCTGCAGGAGCGTGCCCATCAGGGCGTGGTAGATGCCGCCGCCGAAGTCGGTGGGCAGCAGCCCGTTGAAGGAGTGGTTCCACCAGGTGGGGCTGAGCATCGGCTGCAGCCCGCGCTCCAGCAGGGTGTACAGCACCCACAGCAGCGGGACGACGGCGACGGCGAAGGCCGCGACGAACACCGCCGTGGCCGTGTGGTTCTTCAGCTTCCGCGCCACGCTGATCCGCTGGAACGCCGGCGGCGCGGCGGGCTGTTCGACGTCCGCGGTGTCGGTCCTCATTCGTTCCCCCCTGAGTTGCCGCCCTCGATCCAGCGGGCGAGCGCGTTGACCACGAACGTGATCACGAACAGCACCAGTCCTGCCGAGATGTAGGCGCCGACCTGGAGGTCGTTGAGGAACTCGGCCGATCCGAGCGCGATCTTCGAGGCGAAGGTGGCACCGCCGTCGAAGACGCTGTAGCCCGGCGGTTCGAACGTGAAGCTGAGGATGATGGTCAGGGCGACGGTTTCACCGAGCGCGCGGCCGAGGCCGAGCATCGAACCGCCGATGAAGCCGTTCTTGCCGAACGGCCACACCGTGGTGCGCACGACTTCCCACTTGGTGGCGCCCAGCGCCAGCGCCCCCTCGATCTGCTGCGAGGGGGTGCGCTGGAACACCTCGCGGGTCACGCCGGTGATGATCGGAAGGATCATCACCGCGAGCACGATTCCGGCGGTGAACACGTTCTTGCCGCTGCCCGCGGGGATGTTGCCGTCGGCGAAGATCGGGATCCAGCCGAGGTTGTTGTTCAACCACGCGGCCGCGGGGCTGATCACCGGTGCGAGCACCATGACGCCCCACAGCCCGTAGATCACCGAGGGCACCGCGGCCAGCAGGTCCACGATGTACGCGAACGGGCGCGCCAGGCTGCGCGGGGCGTACATCGTCAGGAACAGGGCGATGCAGAAGGCCAGCGGCATCGCGATCACCAGGGCGAGCAGCGAGCTCGCCACGGTGACCCACAGCAGGTCGATGATGCCGAAGCGCAGGTTGCTCGGGTCCGAGGTGTCCCACTCCCGGCTGAACAGGAAGTTGACCTCGTTCGCCTGCAGCGACGGGATCGCCCGGATGAGCAGGAAGAGCGCGATCGCGGCGATGAGGGCCACCACGAACGCACCGGAAGTGCGTGCCAGCGCGGAGAAGATGCGGTCGCCGGGCTTGACGACCGCTCTGTCCGCGGATGCGCCAGGAGAGGGAATGGGGTCCTCCGGTCCGGAACTGCGCGCCGAGGCGCCCCCGGCGCCGGAATCCGGCGGCTGGGGGCGCCTCTCGGCTGTCGTCGAGTCGGTCACTGCTGTCGCGAGCCTCTCATCTCGTGCGTTCGACGCTGTGTCCACCCTGGACTCGGTACGTCCGCGGCGTCAGGCGTTGATCGAGTTGATCGAGTCCATGACCTTCTTCTTGAACTGCTCCGGCAGCGCGACGTAACCGGCGTCCCTGAGCTGCTGCGGGTCGGAGTTCGCCCCCACCGTCAGCGCGGCCTTGACCGCCTTGGCCGTCTGCGGGTCGTAGCCCTTCGAGCAGACGATCTCGTAGGTGGTCAGCGTCAGCGGGTACACGCCCGGATCGGAGTTGCCGTAGAGGGACTCGAGGTTGACCCGCAGGTCCTTGCCCTGGCCCTCCAGCTCGGCCTCGTCGATGGCCTTGCCGACCGTCTCCGGGGTGAGCTCGACCGGCCCGGCGCCGCTGTCGATCTTGGCGATGTCCAGTCCGAGGTTCTTCGGGTAGGACCACTCGGAGTAGGTCAGCGCGCCCTTCGTGCTCTTCACGGCCTGGGTGACCTGGTCGCTGCCGTCGCGGCCCTGGCCGACGCCCGGTCCGGGGCGGAACTGCTTGTCGGTGGCCTGCCACGCACCGCCGGTCGCCGTCTTGAGGTACTTCTGGAAGTTCTGCGAGGTGCCCGACTCGTCCGAGCGGAAGAAGGGCTTGATCTTCAGGTCCGGAAGCTGCGCGTTCGGGTTGAGCTGCTTGATCGCCGGGTCGTTCCAGTTGGTGATCTCGCCCTGGTAGATCTTGGCGATGACGTCGGCGTTGAGGGTCAGGTCCTGCACGCCGGGAACGTTGTAGGTGACCGCGACCGGCCCGAAGACCATCGGGATGTTCAGCGGCTGGTTGCCGTTGCAGCGCTGGGCGGCCTGCTGGGACTCCTCGGGGGTCAGCGGCGAGTCGGAGCCGCCGAAGTCGACCTGCCCGCCGATGAAGGCGGAGATCCCCTTGCCGGACCCGGAACTGGTGTAGTTGAGCTGCTCGCCCTCGCACTTGGCGCTGTAGTCGCGGGCGACGATGTCCATGGCGTTCTTCTGCGCCGAGGAACCCTCCGCCGAAACGGTCTGCTCACCGCACTCGACCTGGATGTTCTGCAGGGCCGGGTTCGTTCCCCCCTGCGAGGTGTTCTGGTCGGTGCCGCAGGATGAGAGGGCCAGGGCGCCGGCGGCGGCGAATGCGAACGCCGGGACGAACCGCTTGGTCTTCACGTATTTCCTCCACTCGGACACTTCGGCAGCGCGCCGCGTGCACGACTTCGACGCATCTTCCGGGTGCGGTCACCGGAAGAATAGGCAGCCGGAGTAGCGCCTTCCCGCCATCCAGGTGAACGATGAGTGAACAGGCACGCTCAGTAAGCAGCGCCACACCACCACCGGGCCACCCGAACCACCCAGTTCCGATTTTCCTGCCCAAAACGGGTCCGTCTACGCACGTACCGTAGGTGCCCGATCGGCACCGGAGCCCCACCCGACGCGGTCGCCGCCCGTCAGCGCCCGAACTGCACGTCCGTGTCCCAGCGCTCGAAGCCGAGCCGCTCGTACACCCGCACGGCAGCGGCGTTGTCCCCCTCGACGTACAGCATGACCTGCCGGCACCCGGTGTCGCGCAGGTGGCGCAACCCGGCGATGGTCAGCGCCTTGCCCAGACCGCTGCCCTGCCCCTGCGGGTCGACGCCGAGCACGTAGACCTCACCGGTGCCGTCCGGGTGCACCTTCGTCCAGTGGAATCCGAGCAACGTGCCCGCGGAGTCCTCGGCGAGCAGGAGGCCGGCCGGGTCGAACCAGGACTCCTGCTGCTTGGCGCGCAGCTCCTCGGCGTCCATCCCACCCTGCTCAGGGTGCCAGCGGAACGCGCGGTGGTTCACCCGCAGCAGCTCGGACTCGTCCGAACCGATGCGGAACCCGCGCACGGTCACCCCCGCCGGCAGCGGCACCTCGGGCAGCGCGCCGTCGTCGAGGTCCCGGCCCATCCGCCACAGCTCGCGCACGCGGCTGAAGCCGTAGTGCTCGGCGAGTCGCAGCGCACCCGGGAGCTGGCCGTGCGACCACACCCGCAGCCGACCGGAGTCGCCCTCCGACTCCTCCGGCTCGACGAGCAGCTCCGCCCGGCTCAGCAGCGCCTCGACCAGGCGCGTCCCCACCCCGGCACGCCGGTGCCGGGGATGCGTCGCGAGCTCCGCGACCAGCTCGCCCGCGTCGGACTCGTGCTCGGTGTCCAGGTGGGCGTACCCCGCGAGCACCCCGTCCTGGTGCACCAGGAAGTGCTCCGACCGCACGTCGCCCTGCACCGGTTCCACCTGGCTGGTCACGTCCCGGTGCGCCTTCAGCCGCAGCAGGACGTGCTCCCCGGCGGGGGCGACGCCGTCGTGCTCCTCGGTCTCCTCGAGCAACCGCATGACCGCGGTCGCCTCGTTGCTGTCCAGTCCATTCCGCCACGTCAGCTGCACGCCTCTGACAGTACCCAGAGCCGTCCGACCGCGGCGCGGACCCGCGGCGGCCCGTGCGCGTGTCGGGTGGCGCGGCCGGGATTCCCGTTTCGGCCGGTATTCCTGTTTCGCCAGGATTCCTGTTTCACCGGGATTCCCGTTTCGCCGGACCCCGCGCCGCTACCGGGTGCCGGCCGCCCGCGACCCGGTGCCCTCGTCGAGCACCCCGGCGGGCGCGGCCGCCTGCCGGTCCGGCAGCTCCGCGGCGGGGGCGCGCTCCGGCGACGCGGCCGCACCGGCCTCCTCGGCGCCGATGACCCCGTCCGCGCGCCTGCCGCGCTCAGTCCCCCTGCCGCGCTGCGGGGTGACGAACTTGTAGCCGACGCTGCGGACCGTGCCGATCATGCTGTCGTGCTCGGGGCCGAGCTTCGCGCGCAGGCGCCGCACGTGCACGTCGACCGTGCGGGTGCCGCCGAAGAAGTCGTAGCCCCACACCTCCTGCAGCAGCTGCGCCCGGCTGAACACCCGCCCGGGGTGCTGCGCGAAGAACTTCAGCAGCTCGAACTCCTTGTAGGTGAGCTCCAGCGCACGACCCTTCAGCCGGGCGGTGTAGGTGGCCTCCTCGATGACGAGGTCGCCGACCGCGAGCGCGTCGTCCTCGCGGGCGGCCGTCTCGCGGCGCGCGGCGAGCAGCCGCAGCCGGGCGTCGACCTCCGCCGGGCCGGCCGCCGGCAGCAGGATGTCGTCGACGCCCCACTCGCCGTTCACGGCGACGAGACCGCCCTCGGAGACGACGGCGAGCACCGGGGCGCTGCCGGCCGACAGCAGGCGGCACAGCTCGCGGGCCCCGGCCATGTCCTTGCGCGCGTCGACGACGACCACGTCGTGCGCTCCCGGCGAGAGCACGGCCTGCGGGTCCGGCGGGGACACCCGCGACCGGTGCGGGAGCAGGCCCAGGCCGGGCAGCACGTCGGCCGCGCTCGCTTCGCGGGTGAGACACAACAATTCCGGGCTCATGGGAACCTCCCTGCCGCGGGCTGGACGGCCGCCACCTGGACCAGCGGCCTCGGTCCCGGCCCCGTTGCCGGCGGGTTGCTCGAAGAATAGCGGACGCGGCCCGGGCGGACCCACGTCTCGCAGCAGGAGTCACAGTTGCGGGCTCCGCGGTGAACACCGGGATTGCGCGAGCGCACCCGCTGCGATGTGGAGCACGCCCCGGTGCGGGGGCCGCGACCAGCGGATTCTCCCCGGGTGAAGAGCCTCACCGCCCCGCCGGGGACCGGTCGGGGCCGGTGCCACCGCGGCAGGTCCTACAGTGGGACGACCCGAGCGCGGCCGCCCTGACCAGGGAGGGGACATTCCCCGCTTTCGGCTCGGAGCGGGTGCGGCTGCACCCCCGACCGCGTTCGCACAGCCCGACCCGACGGAACGGACCGATACGCGTGAAGAAGCTCGCGATCTCCCTCGTGGTACTGCTCGCGGTGCTCGTGGCCGCCGACTTCGGCGCCGCGGCCTTCGCCGAGCGCAAGGTCTCGCAGCAGCTGCGCGGCCAGCTGGAGCTGCAGCACAACCCGGAGGTGCGCATCCACGGGTTCCCGTTCCTCGCGCAGGTCGTCGCCGGGGACTACCGCAACGTCGAGGTCTCCGCGGAGGGCGTGCGGGCCGAGCCGCTGCAGCAGCTGGGCATCTCCGCCAACCTGCACCACGCGCGGGTGGACACGCGGAAGCTGGTCAACGGCAACGCCGAGCAGCTGACCGTCGACGACGTGGACGGGCGGGTGCGCCTGCTGGCCGGCGACGTCGGCCGGCTGATCGACGTCCCGGACCTGGCGATCAACCCGGTCTCCGACGACAAGCTCGCCGAAGCCAGCGGGAAGAACGGCGACCGGGGCGAGTCCGCCCAGGGCGAATCCGACCAGGACGTGACAGGTGTCCGCCTGGACGGCACGATCGACATCGCGGGCCAGAAGACGCAGGTGCACGTGATCGCCGCGCTCTCGCTGGAGAACGGCAAGATCCGCGTCGAACCCCGTGACCTGGGCCTGAAGAACGACGTCGTGCCGGACCTGCAGCTGCCGGGCGTGTTCAAGAACCTGCTGCGGCAGCAGTTCACCACCACCATCGACCCGGGACGCCAGATGCCGTTCGACGTCACCCCGACCGGGCTGCGGGTCGAGCACGGCGCCCTGGTGATGGAGGGCAAGGCCCGGGACGTGACCGTCGACATGCAGGGCAGCGCCGCGGGGTGAGCAGGTGGCCACGTGGGTCCTCGCGGTCGGCGCGCTGCTGGCCGCACTGGTGATCACGGGTGCCTGCGGGTTGACGTGGCGGCTGCGCAGCGGTCGCGTGCGGCCCGCCCGCACCCGCTCGAACGGGGAGGAGACCTTGCTGGAGGCGCTGCCCGCCGATCTGCGGCGCGTGCTGACCGAACGCTCCGACGCCGACGCCCCGGTGACGCTGCTGCAGCTGTCCACCGCGTTCTGCGCGCCGTGCCGGCACGCGCGCGTGCTGCTGGAGCGGTTCGCCGGCAGCACCCGGGGCGTGCGGCACGTGGAGGTCGACCTGACCCACCACCCGGACTGGGCGACACCGCTGCGGGTGCACACCACGCCGATGACGCTCGTGCTCGACGGCGCCGGGGCGGAGCTGTTCCGCGTTCCGGGAGTTCCCCGGCGCGCCGATCTGGCCGAGGCGCTGCGCCCGCACCTGCCGTGAGCGGCGCCGCCGTGCGCTGCTCCACCGCGGTCCGCTCCCCGACGGCGCGCCCACCGGCGGGCGCGCCGTCCCACCAGGTGAACAACCTTCCGAGCGATCGACTCGGTCGGTAGTCTGCGAACCATGCGAGTACTGCTGACCCGCCGACGCGCGGTGGACCACTGCCGCACGGCCAGCAGTCTGTGTCGCGGATCGGCGGAACGCCCGTCCGGGGCGCGCCGTCCGCGTTCGCTCCGCGCCGCGGCGCCCGCGGTCGTTCCTCGCGGTGGCGGACGCTGAACCCGGTGCAGCCGATGCGCGGCCCGACCGGGTGCCCGGTTCTCCGGCGCGGCCCCCGGTTGCCCGGTGCAGCCCGATCACCCGGTGCAGCCCGATCGCCCGGCGCAGCTCTGTTCTGACAGGCCGAACTCCGGTTGCCGCCCAGGAGGCCCCATGCCCGCTCCGTCCCAGGAGATGCTCGATCCCCGAGGTGTGCGGTTCAGCGCAGGGGTCACGAGCGCGATCCTGGCGTTCGGGCTGGTGACCACGAGCTGGCGCGTCCTCGCCGCGCAGACGGTGCTGTTCGCGATGTGCGCGGTCATCGGGCTGCGGGCGAACCCGTGGGGGCAGGTCTACCGCTCAGCGGTGCGGCCGCGCCTGGGGGACCTGGACGGCGACGAGCGGGAAGCGCCGGGGCCGGTCCGGTTCGCCCAGGGGGTCGGGTTCGCGTTCGCCCTGGCGGCCACGGCCGGGTACGCGGCGGGGTGGGTCGCCTTCGGCGTGGTCGCGAACGTGTTCGCGCTCATCGCCGCACTGCTCAACGCGGTCTTCGGCTACTGCCTCGGCTGCCACGCGTACCTGCTGTCGCGCAGGTTCCTGCCGATCAGAAACGTTCCCTGAGCAGAAACGTTCCCTGACAACACTCACCGATCCGAACGAAAGAGGAGTCACCCGATGAGCCGTGCAGAGGTCCTGGTCTCCGCGGACTGGGCCGAACAGAACCTGAACACGCCCGGTGTCGTGTTCGCCGAGGTCGACGAGGACACCACCGCCTACGACGGCGGCCACATCCCGGGCGCCGTCAAGCTGGACTGGAAGAACGAGCTCCAGGACCACGTGCGGCGCGACTTCGTCAACCGCGAGGACTTCAGCAAGCTGCTGTCGGCCAAGGGCATCGGCAACGACGACACGGTCGTCCTCTACGGCGGCAACAACAACTGGTTCGCCGCCTACGCGTACTGGTACTTCAAGCTCTACGGCCACGACGAGGTCAAGCTGCTCGACGGCGGCCGCAAGAAGTGGGAGCTGGACGGCCGCCAGCTGACCAAGGAGGAGCCGGACCGCGCGGCCACGAACTACCAGGCCGAGGACCCGGACACCTCCATCCGCGCGTTCCGCGACGAGGTCGTCGACGCGATCGGCGACAAGAACCTGGTGGACGTGCGCTCGCCCGACGAGTTCGCCGGCAAGCTCGTCGCGCCGGCCCACCTGCCGCAGGAGTCGGCCCAGCGCGCCGGCCACATCCCCTCGGCCATCAACGTGCCGTGGAGCAAGGCGGCCAACGAGGACGGCACCTTCAAGTCCGACGAGGAGCTGCAGAAGCTCTACACCGAGGCCGGCCTGGACACCTCGAAGGACACGATCGCCTACTGCCGCATCGGCGAGCGGTCCTCGCACACGTGGTTCGTGCTGCACGAGCTGCTGGGCCTGAGCAACGTGAAGAACTACGACGGTTCGTGGACCGAGTACGGCTCGCTCGTCGGCGTGCCGGTCGAGAACCCCAGCGAGCAGGGAGCCTGAACATGAGTGGATGCGGAGCACCGCAGCAGGGCGGCGCGCAGGTCGTCGACACCGACCAGGTCGTGCTGGCCGGGAAGGTCCGTTCCGGCGAGGAGGTCGTCAGCGGCGCGTTCGTCCGGCTGCTCGACTCCTCCGGCGAGTTCACCGCCGAGGTCGTCTCCTCCGCCGACGGCGACTTCCGCTTCTACGCCGCGCCGGGGCGGTGGACGGTGCGCGCGCTGCACCGCAGCGGCAGCGGTGAGGCCGAGCTCTCGGCCGAGGCCGCCGGGGAGCACCAGGTGGACATCGCGGTCGCCTGAGGCAGTCCGATCAGCGCCCGCTCGGTGCACGCGACCCGACCGCGGCCGGGCGTGATCTGACCCACCGGCCTGATCCACCGGCCTGATCGCAGTCGGCGGGGCCGCCGGGTTCGGTGAACCCGGCGGCCCCGCCGCATGTCCGAGGTGGCTGCCGCGGGGGATCATGTCTGACGCCACACCCCACGGCGGCGCTCCGGTGGTTATCCTCTGCCCGTGACCCTCTTGGACTTCCTCCACTACGGACTCGTGACGCTCGTCGGCATCGCCGCGGTGGCGACGCTGTGGTTCGCGTACTACGTGCTGTACCGGCTGCACCAGGACTGAGCGAACCGCGCGCAGCGGGCCCGCCTCGCCGGGGCGGCCCCGGTGCCCGGGGCGCGCGCCGCCCGGTACTCTCGTGCCGATGAGTGAGACGCCTGACCAGCCGGAACGCGTCGACGGGAACGAGGCCGTCCGCGCCGCAGCCGAACGCGCCGAGCAGACGCGGCAGCGCAACCTGCCGCAGTTCGACGACCTCCCCGGCGTCGGGGAGACGGCCAACCTGCGGATGGGCCCCTCGCTGAACGACGCGTGCCTGTCGCTGCTGCCGCTGGTGGGCGTGTGGCGCGGCGAAGGTGAGGCGAACCACCCTTCGCTGGAGTCGTCCTACCGCTTCTACCAGCAGATCACGATCGCCCACGACGGTCGTCCGTTCCTCACCTACGAGTCGGTCGCCTGGCGGTTGGACCGCCCGGGCGGCGAGGTCGGCGAGCCGGACCTGCGCGAGTTCGGCTTCCTCCGCCCGCAGCAGGACGAGACGATCGAGTTCATGCTGATGCAGTCCACCGGCGTGTCCGAGCTGTTCTTCGGCAAGCCGCGCAGCCAGACCTCGTGGGAGTTCGGCACGGACGCGGTGCTGCGCAGCCCCACCGGTGAGGACGCGAACGCGTCGAGCCGCCTGTACGGCATCGTCGAGGGCGCGCTGGCCTACGTCGAGGAGCGCTCGACCTCGCAGCACGAGCTGCAACCGCGCCTGTCGGCGAAGCTGGACCGCGTCGTCGGCTGAGCGACCGGCGCCGGACTCACGCCCCGGTGCGCCGGCTCCGCTCGCCGGGGCCGGTGCCCCGGGCGGATTCGTCCGCGGACTGCTCCGCCTGCTCCGTCGGTTCCGCCCGCTCGGCCGGTTCGGACGTCCCGTCCGGTCCGCCGGCGGTGCCCTCCTGCCCGCCGGGCGCGTCGCCGTCCGGCCCCGGTCCGCGGTCGGCGGCGGGGCCGCGGAGCTGATCGCTCCACAGCAGCACGGCCAGCAGCACCGCGAGGACGATGGCGATCGCACCCGCGACGAGCGGCTCGTTGCCGGGGAAATCGGGGAACCCGAACGCCTCCGGTCCTGCCGTGACGACCCACCAGCCGCCGGGGGCCTGCTCCACGGTCGCGAGCTCCGCGGCCCTGCCCCGCAGGTGGTGGAGCACGTCGCCGCCGCGCGTACCGAGCACGCGCTGCACGCCGAGCGGAGCCGCCCACAGCAGCGCCACCACGCCGCCCGTGGCCAGCAGCGGGGACCACCGGGAGCGCCGCGGCACGAGCAGCGCGGCGAGCACGCCGACCAGCGCCAGCGCGCACAGCCCGCCGACGTTCAGCGCGCGGTCCCACGGCACGCTCAGCGCGGCGGTGTCGCCGGTGATCACGCACCTGCCGGAGGCGTAGTTCCCGTGCAGGTCGGGGTTGCCGAAGGCCGCGTCGCAGCCGGTCCACACCCGGCCGACCTGGTAGAGCCAGATCGCGGTGAGCCAGCCGAGCGCGACGAGCGCGAACCCGCCGGTGATCCACTGCCGCTGCGGACGCCGCCGCGTCACCATCCCCACCTCCCGTGTCCGCGCGGCCCGCGGCCGCGTCAGCGCCACCCGAGCTCCCGGGGCGCGTGGTCGCGTCACCCGTAGTTGGATTCGTACAGCCGCGTGATCGCGGCGTGCAGGTCGGGGTCGGCCTTCACCCGCGTGCCGTCGACCGTGTGCACCTGGGTGATCCGGCGGACGCTGGAGGCCAGCCACACGCCGTCCGCGGTGCCCAGGTCCTCGACGCCGAACTGCTCCACGCGCGTGGTCCAGCCCGCGCTCTCGGCCGCGCGGAACAGCGCGCCCTGCGTCGTGCCGCGCAGGATGCCCGTGCTGGGCGGTGGTGTGCGCAGGGTGCCGCCGTGCGCGAGCACCACGTTCGACGTGGGGCCCTCCAGCACGGAACCGTCGGTGGCGGTGAAGATGACCTCGTCGGCACCGCGGGCCTCGGCCTCGCGCAGCGCGGCCATGTTCACCGCGTACGACAGCGTCTTCGCCGACAGCAGCAGCCACGGGGCGCGCTGCATGAGGTCCGGCGAGTGCCCGCGCTCCAGGGTCACCGCGGACACGCCCTCGCGGCGCTTGCGCTCGGTGTCGGCGGTCACCTCGCTCGCCATCGCGTAGGCGGTGGGGGTGCCGTCGCCGCCGTCGACGCCGCGGCCGCAGATGAGCTTCAGCGCCACCTCCGGGTGCTGCTGCCACGGCCACGCGTCCACGACCGCGTCGACGGCCCGCTGCCACGCCGCGCGGTCGGGCGAGGGCATGTCGAGCATCCGCGCGGAGCGTTCCATGCGCTCCAGGTGCGGCTGGAGCTCGCGGGCCGCGCCGTCGACCACGAGGACCGTCTCGAAGACGCCGTCGCCGCGGGTCGCGGCGAGGTCGTCCGCGCGCAGCAACGGGGTCTCCGGGTCGACGAGGCTGCCGTCCAGCAGGGCAACGAGGCGCATGCGTGCAGCCTAGTACCGCTGCTGGCGCAGCAGCGGCACTCCCCGCAGGTGCTTCCGCGTGTCGGGGCCCGCGACGTGTCGGAGGGAATCGGCGGAAACGTCCCCTGCCGCCGGGATCACCCGTTAGAGTCGATCTCCGCGGAACCGGGAAAGGGGGTCGGCATGACCGGAGGCGGCGGCTTCGAGGGTTCGAAGCAAGCCCTCGGGGAGGTCAGCAAGCAAACCACGTGGATCAACGAGCAGGTGGGCGCGGACAAGCTGCGGTTGGATCCGGAGGCTGCCGAGAAGGCAGCCAAGCGGTGCCGGGACGAGGCGGACGCGCTGCGGGATCTCGCGGCCGACGCGCAGATCATCGAGCGCGTCGAGGGGCTCGGCAACTACCCCGACGGGAAGGCCCTGGCAGAGAGGTTCCGGCAGAAGGCCAACGATCCGGAGGCGGGGGCCTTCGCCCTCATCGAGCAGATGCGTGAAGAGCTGGAAAAGATGGCGCAGGCCTTCGAGGGCGCGGCGAAGGACTACCGTACGACCGACGAGCAGGCCGCCGAGGACTTTGAGCGAGGGTTGCGACAGTGACGAAGTTTGCCCGTTCCGTGCTGGCCGTATCCGCGAGCGCCCTGCTACTGGGCGTATCGGCGTGTGCCACCCCCGCCGGTGGCGGCGGTTCGGAGGCCCCGGAGACGTCAGAGACCCAGCAGAGCAAGGCGCTGGAGAACTTCGACCCCTGCACCTTCTTCAAACCCGATGAGCTCACCTCTTGGAGCCTTCCCGCTCAAGGAGAAGACTCAACCCAAGTCTCCTGGGAACCGACATGTCGCTGGAGCGGAGACAGCAAGACACTCGACCTCAGCAAGAACGTCGAGGAGACGGTCGACTCCTACGAGCAGAACAGCTCGTGGGCCACGTACGAGAAGCAGCCCATCGGCGGCCGCTCCGGCGCGGTCGCTGTTACGAGCGGCGCTTCCGGCGGAGGCGGCTGCAACGTCCTCGTCGACGCCGGCGGCGGCGTCGTGATCTACCAGATCACCTCGGACGTCGACGACGCGTGCTCGGAGCTGAAACCCATCGCCGAAGCCACCGCCGGCCGCCTGCCGCAGTGACCGGGACCTGGTCCGGTGCGCGCTGCCCCCGTGACGTACCGGGCCATTCGCACCAGTTCGCCCGCGCCAGCCCCCATCCCCTGCGGGCTGGCGCGACATCACCGCGCGAGGGACTCCAGGAACGCGCGCCACTGGGACCTGTTGAGCACCAGCGTTCCGCCGCGCGGGTCCTTGCTGTCGCGCACCCCCACCGCATCCGGGCGCATCGCCACCTCGACGCAGGCATTCGCTGCGGTGCTGCGGCTCGAGGTGAACCACGAAGTTGGAGTGAACCGGTCCGCGTGTTCTGACACGCCCTCATGTTAAGCGCCGCAGGGCGCCCTCGATGAGGGAGCGACTCTCGTCCGCACCGAGCGCGAAGGTCAGCACTTCGTCGAAGGTGGCGCTGTACTGGTGCACGCGCGGCTGGTCATCGACCAGGTCGAGTCCGACGCCGTGCTCATGCCACGCCAGCCGCGGAAGGTCGGGGTTCGGGAACGCGAGGATGTGGAACGTCGAGTGCGACAGCGCCCCGTGGCTGTCGGCTGTGAACGGGACGATCCGCACCTGCACGGTGTCCTGGAACAGTTCGGTGATCTTCAGCAGGTGCTGCAACTGCTCGGCGAGAACGGCCTTTCCGCCCACCTGTTGGTGCAGCGTTGCCTCGGACATGACGATCGTCGCGCTCAGTGGTTCGGGGCCGCTGAGCAGCTCTTGGCGCTTCTTCCGCACTTCCAGACGCTGCTCGACTTCAGCCCGACGGACGTTCGCAGGATCCCCGTGGAAGATGGCGCGAGCATAGGCCTCGGTCTGCAGCAGGCCCGAGATGAGCCCGCCTCCGTAGGTGTTCACGTGCGAAGCGCTCTGCTCGTAGCCGAGGAAGCGCACGAAATCGGCTGAGAGGATCCCGTTGTAGCGCTGCCACCATCCACGTTGGTCGAACGCTGCACGGAGCTCGATCAGCCCGTCGCGCTCGCCGGCGTCCATCTCGTACGCCCAGGCCAGCAAGCGGATCTTGTCCTCCGAGATCCGGCGACGTCCGTGCTCGAAGTTGCTGACGTAGTTCTGGCTGATGCCGATGGCCAGCGCGGCTTCGGTGGTCGTGAGGCTCGCGGCTTCACGTGCCTTGCGCAGTCGTACGCCGATCTGCCAGGCGGCCAGCTCCGGCGAAACGGTCGGCATCGCAAGCCCTTCTGCACGTTGATGCGTCGTGTCGCCAGGTGTAGCACACCACCCGATCAAGCGATATTTACAGAAACATTTCTATAGTAGATTCTGATCTTGATGGCGGCGAGGGCGGCCCCGCTCCCCGATTCCGCACCGCGGCCTCGCCGTCATCCCCGGTCAGAACCACGATCCGCGGTGGGTGGGTGCCGCCGCGCTGGAGGTGAGCCGATGCGCGTCCCGCGACTGGACCGGCAGGGCCCGGTCGTCTACTGGCGTCCCTGGCAGGGCCTGCGGCACGCCCTCGACCCGTCCGAACCGCCGCAACCCGGCCAGCAGCGCACCGGCCTGTGCGGCGCCCCGGTGGAGGTGCGCGACGCCGGTGCCACCGAATGGCTCGCCCCGACCTGCCCCGCCTGCTGGGACCGCGCCCGGCAGCGCCGGGACGCCCGTGCGGCCGGTGGCGGGGCGCAGCGCTCCGCCCGCGCGGGGGCCTCCGGGCAGCGGGGAGGCGCGCGATGAGCCCCCTCTGCCCGGATCTCGCGCTGCTGCTGCTCACGGCGGGCGTGAGCGCGGTGTTCTTCCTCGTCGTCGTGCTCGTGCCGATGCGCTGCGAACCCGACGTCGCCGAGCGCCCGGCGCGGCCGCGCCCGCCGGTGTTCGACCCGGCCGAGATGGAACGACGGCTCCGCGCGGAGCAGGCCCACCGGCAAACCGTCTGCGCGCGCTACCTCGCCCAGCGGCGCGACCGCATCCTCGCCGCCGAACCCCGTCCGTACGTCGGCAAGCACCGCCGCGCCGAGGACGAGCGCCCGGCACCGGTGGACATCACGCCGCACCGGCCGCCCGTCGACGTGCGCTTCGCGCACCGGGGATTCATCCACGGGGACTCCGCGCACCGGACTCCCGCGCTGCGGTGAGGCCGGTCGCCGCCCGCCCCGTCCCGTCCTGCCCCGTCCCGGGCGCAAGTCCCCCGCGCCCGGGCCCGACGCGCCCGGGCGCGTCGGGTCACCACCACCGGCACGCCCGCGACCACCGAGAACGCCTGCCACCCCCACCCGCGACGCGCTCGCGCCTCCCCCGCCCCAGGTAGGATCGAGGCAGGTGAAGCCGGCGAGCGCAGGAGCAGCAGGAGCAGGCAGTGCGGGATTCACAACCGGCCGCGGAGCACCCGGCGGGCGATCAGGGCGCGCTCCGGAACACGCTGCACGAACGCGGCATGCGCATGACCCCGCAGCGGCAGCTCGTGCTGGACGCGGTGCGGGACCTCGGCCACGCCACCCCGGAGCAGGTCTGCCGGCGCGTGCAGGGCAAGGCCGCCACGATCAACATCACCACGGTCTACCGCGCCCTGGACCTGCTCGAGGAGATCGGTCTGGTGCGGCACACGCACCTCGGCCACGGCGCCCCGACCTACTCCGCCGAGGACCACGAGCACGTCCACCTGGTCTGCCACCGCTGCGGTGAGGTCGACGAGGTGCCGTCCGAGATCATGGACGCCCTGGCCAGGACGCTGGACGACGACCGCGGATTCGCCTTGGACGCCACGCACGTGGCGCTGTCCGGGACCTGCCGGCACTGCCGCGCGCACGGCCGACCCGAGAACGGAAACGACCCCGGCGAGGAGCACGCATGAACTCTCCGCTGCTGCAGCAACCGGGTGCGATCCCGGCACCCGACGACTCCTCGGACGCGGGGGTGCCCTGGCACTTCGGCGACCCGTTCGCCGAGCAGCGCACCGCCACGCGCGGCGCCGTCGTCATCGACCGCTCCCACCGCGAGGTGCTGGCCGTGCCCGGGGAGGAACGGCTCAGCTGGCTGCACCTCGTGCTGTCCCAGCACCTCACCGACCTGCCGGAGGGCCAGGGCACCGAGGCGCTCGTCCTCGACACGCAGGGGCGGATCGACTGCCACGCGATGGTCGCCCACCACGACGGCGCCGTGTACCTGGACACCGAGCGCGACGCCCGCGCCACCAGCGCGCTGCCCTCCGTCGACGGCGCGACCACCCAGCCGCTGCTGGACTACCTGGAAGCGATGCGGTTCTGGTCGCAGGTCGAACCGCGCGACGCCACCGAGGAGTTCGCCGTGCTCACGCTCATGGGGCCGGACGTGCCCGAGCGGCTCGGCGCGTTCGCCACCGTGCCCGCCGGCAACTACGAGGTCGCCGGCCTGCCCGGCGGCGGCTTCGCCCGGCGCGTGCCCTTCCGCGGGCTGTGCGTGGTGGACCTCCTCGTTCCGCGCGACCAGCACGAGTCCTGGTTCACCGCGCTCACCGACGCCGGGGTGCGGCCGTCCGGGACGATGGCGTACGAGGCCCTGCGGGTCGAAGCGCTGCGCCCGCGGGTCGGCTTCGACACCGACGAGCGGTCCATCCCGCACGAGCTCAACTGGATCCACGTCGCCGCGCACGTCGCCAAGGGCTGCTACCGCGGACAGGAGACCGTGGCCAAGGTGCACAACGTCGGCAAGCCACCGCGCCAGACGGTGCTGCTGCACCTCGACGGTTCGGTGGAGATCCGACCGGCCACCGGCGACCCCGTCCACCAGGGGGACCGTCGCGTGGGCCGCGTCGGCAGCGTGGTGCAGCACCACGAGCTCGGCCCGATCGCCCTGGCGCTGATCAAGCGCAGCGTCACCGCCGACGCGGAGCTCACCGCGGGCGACGCCGAGGAGGAGCGGGCCGTGGCCGCCGCCGTCGACCCGGACTCGGTGCCGCCGGACACGGGTGAGCCGCCGGGTCGGATCGCCGCGCAGAGCGTCAAAGGGCGGTGAGCGCGCGGGGCTCGCGGGGTTCCGTCCACTGCTCGGGTGACAACGTCCGCGCGGGCGAACCGCACTCGGGATCGCGTCGTTGTGCCACCATGCTCAGCAGCACTCCAACCGCCACGAGCCACCGGAGGATGACCAGGTGATCGAAGTCCGGCCGGGTGGACGACGCCGCATCGACCGGGTTCTCTCCCCGGACTACACCAACGGGGTGGAGCAGCGCGACCTCGCCGCCGTGCGCGAACTCCGCGACGAGGCGGCGCAGGAGGAGACGGACCTGTCCTACCTGCGGCGCATGCTGCACGCGCGCATCGACATCGTGCTCGCCGAGCAGCGGCGGCGCGCCGAAGGCGGCAGCACCTCGGTGGTCGAGCAGCTCACCGCGATCCTGTCCGACAACGCCGTGGGGCCCGCCTCCGGATCCGGGCGCTACCAGTCGGTCGAGCCCTCGCGCGTCGAGGCGCACCGGCGGCACGTCGAAGCACTGCTGTCCGATGTGGACCTCTCCGACGTGACCTCGTTACCGGACGCGACGCTGGGCGACGCCCTGCGCGCGTACCGGTCCGAGGAGAACTCGGTCTCGCAGCGCCGCCGCGAGGTGCAGGACGTGGTGGACCGGATCAACGAGGAGATCGCCCGGCGCTACCGGGAGGGCGCCGCGTCGGTGGACGCGCTGCTCTCCGAGCACGAGAACTGACCCCGCCTCCCGGGGTCCTCCTCTCCCGACCGGTCCCCTACCGGGATCCCCCTCTCCCGACCGTCCCCCTCTCCCGGGCGGCCCGCCCCGGCTGGTCCTCCCCTGGCTGGTCCTGTCCCGGTCGACCCGGACTCGGGCGCGCAAGCGTGCTCCGCGCCCCGTTTTCTGGAACTCTTCCAGTGAGCGCAATTTTCATGAAAATTGGAAACTGTCCCCACACGAACGGAGCACGAATGATCACCACGCCATCGAGTGAGGTGTGGTTGATCGGAGGTTCCGGAGCGGCGGCCGCGGAGTGATCAGCTGGTGATCAGTTGCGGCGCTCGCGCGCGGCGTACTCGGCCCAGAAGTCCCGCAGCTGCTCGTAGCGCTCGCTGACCTCGTCGCTGTCGCCGGCTTCCATCGCGTCGAGGATGGCGTGCACGTCCTCGGCCGAGGAGTCCGCCTCGACGACCTCGTCGGGCATCATCCGCACCAGACCGCCGTAGTCCAGCTCCACCGCCGAGTGCGGGTGGAAGTGCTCCAGCCACTTGCCCGTCTCCTTGAGCACCCGGGTGGGCCCCTCCTCGCCGAGGGACTGCTCGCACACCGAGTGCGCCCGCGCGACACGCCGCCGCGCGTCGGCCATGGCCGTGTGCCAGTAGACCCGCCTGCGCCCCTCGCGGGGAGCGACGCGCCGCTCGTCCGGGTCGACGAGCGCGAACCAGGGCAGCGGGATGCTCCACGTGGACGACAGGATGTGCACCACCGAGTCGGACAGCTCGTTGACCACGGCGCTCGCGCGCGCCTTGGCCTGCTCCGGCGAGACGGGCAGCGCCGCCGCGCGCAGCGGCTGCTCCGCCGAACCGAGGAAACCCACCAGCGCAGCGGCCGCGCGGCCGCGCAGGTCGAGCGGGCACACCAGCGGTCCCGGCCCCACGGTGGCGCTCGGCCCGCTGGGCACCTCCGCCGCGTCCAGCGCGAGCACGGGTTCACGGGCGCCGGCGCCGGGCAGCAGCTGCGGCGGCATCGTCAGCTGAGTGCGCAGCCACAGGCGCTGCTCGACCGTGCCCGCGTCGGCGGGATCCACAGCGCCTCGCTCGAGGGCGGTCACCGCCCGTTCCCGCTGTGACTCGTCGAGAGCGGACACGGGTTCGTACACCCTCAGGTAGGCGACGAACGGCTCTGGCACAGCGAGCATGGTGTCACGATCCGCCGCGGCCGCGCCGACCGGCCTCCGCGCCCGTGCGAGGCGGTTCGCGCCCCGCCCTCGGTCGCCCGTGCCTCTCGCGCGAGCACGTGCGCGGTTGCTCGGTCACCCTCGCCAGCAGCCGACGCGCGGGGCTCGCGCGAGCGCGCGTGCGGCTCCGCCCGCGAGACCGGTTCGCGCCCCGCGCGGGTGCGCGTGCGCGACCTCGCGCGGGTGCGCGTGTGAGGCGACGCGCCGGTGGTGGCCCGCCGACACGCCGAGCTCTTATGGTCGTTGTGGAACATCGGCCGAGTTCACGGTTGCGCGACCGGTCGGAGTGAGGTGTCACTCACGACACGGCCGCTCGCTGGCGGACACCACGTCGCGTAGAACCGGCTCGGCACGGTACGGTAGTTACAGGAAAAGTTGTCGAGATCAAGCGGGGCCGACGTTCCCCTGTCCGCCCCGCACACCCTGCGCGAGGGGGTCGAGCCATGGGGCGCGGCCGGGCTAAGGCCAAGCAGACGAAAGTGGCCCGCGAGCTTAAGTACAACTCCCCCGCCGTCGACATGGATGCGCTGCAGCGGGAGCTGTCCGCACAACGGTCTGGCGAGTGGTCCGACGAGGACCGCGACGACCCGTACGACGACGGGTACGACGACTACGACCGGCGCTGACGCACCCCCGACCACGCCGAACGCGCGGCGCCGGTGCGTCGTGCGACGGGTGGGGCGTGTGTCAACCGGGCGTGCACCCGGCCCGGCGTGAACGCGGCGGGCCGGCACAGCTCGTGGGTCTCCAGCACGTTCGGTGTGAGTGACGTTGCCGTCCCCGCGGCGACGTCACTCACATCTGTGCGTCACGCGGTCGCCGCGCAGCGGCCGTTCGCCATGCCTGCGGGGAAGCGCGCGTACCACCGCGCTGTGACGCGCGCACCGCCATCCGCACCCTCAACCGCTACCCCTCGGGGGTACCATCGTCCCCGGCGCTGGAAACGCTCGGAGGTGCGGGGATGCGGCGGGTCGCACTGCGCGCGGTGATGGTGCTGCTCCTCCCGCTCGGCGTGGTGCTCATGCACCAGGTGCCGCTTCCCGCGCTGCTCGGCTCCCCCGCGGCACCGGCGTCGCAGCACGCCGGTGCCGCCACCTCCGCGGTTCCACACCCCACCGGAGGACCGCGCGCCGAAGCGGTCGGGGGGAGTGCGCACCACCGGACGGGTGCGCTCCCAGCAGCGCACCCAGCGGGTGCGCACCAGGACGCGGGGCACCGGGACACCGCGGGCCAGAAGACCGGTCATCCAGCGGCAGCGGACCGGACCACCGCGCCCCCGGCAGCCGAGCACCGGGCCACCGATCCGGCCGGGACCACCGCGCACCGGCAGGCGGGGTGCGGATGGTTGCTGCACCTGTGCCTTGCGGTGCTCACCGCGGTGCTCGGAGCGTTCGCGCTGCGCAGGTTCGGCGTGCGCGTGGTGCCGCCCCGCGGACCGCCCGCGGCGCGGTCCCCGCGCGTGCCGCGCAGACCGCGACCGCCACCGCACCCGTACGTGCTGTGCGTGCTCCGACTGTGATGCCTTCGCTGATCACCCCCTTCTGAACAGCGAAAACTTCACGATCGAGGAGCACGATGCATTCCAGGACCCGATTGCCGCTCATCGCCGCGCTCGCCGCGGCAGCCCTGCTCGGAGCCTCCTGCACGAACGCGGATGCCCCGCCCGCCCCCGAGCGCAGCTCGGCGCAGCAGTCCGCGGCCTCCCCCGCCGACGTGACCTTCGCGCGGGGCATGGTGCCGCACCACGAGCAGGCCGTGGAGATGGCCGATCTCGTCCCGGCCCGCTCGGACGACCCGGCCATGACCGACCTGGCCGAACGGATCCGGCAGGCCCAGCAGCCGGAGATCGACCAGCTCGAGAGCTGGCTGGCCGCGTGGGGCGGGTCGGAGAGCACAGCGGACCCCTCCGGGCAGGAGCACCAGCGCGGCTCGGACGGCAGCGCCGGAGCCCACGACGAGGGGCACGGCGCGGGCATGATGAGCGAGGCCGACATGGCCGAGCTGGAACGCGCCTCCGGCACCGCGTTCGACCGGATGTGGCTGGAAATGATGATCGAGCACCACCGCGGGGCGGTGGACATGGCCGAGGCCGAGCTGGCCGGTGGCACCCACCCGGGCGCCAGGAAGATGGCGCGGAGCATCATCGACGGCCAGCGCGCCGAGATCGACGAGATGCGGGGCATGCTCGACGCCGGCTGAGGTGCACCGGCTCCGCCGCGCGGGCACGCGCAGCGGGCCGGGTGCGGGGACGTGCGCCCCGCACCCGGCCCGGCGCCGGAGGGCACGACTGGTCGGGGTGCCGCGGGCCCTGAACGCGGTCCGGCTAGAACCGCGGGTGGTCACCCCGCAGGACCACGCGGTCGTCCGCACCGGCCTCCTCGGCGGACGACTCCTTGGTCACCTCGCCGAGCACGTAGGCCGGGGTGTGCCGCGCGGTGAGCACCGCCAGCGCGCGGTCCACGTCCTCGGCCGTGACGACCGCGACCATGCCGATGCCCATGTTGAACGTCGCCTCCATCTCGGCGCGTTCGATCCGGCCGCGCTGGGAGATGAGCCCGAACACCGGCTCGGGCGTCCAGGCACCGCGGTCGAGGACGGCGGTGAGGCCGGCCGGCACGACCCGCCCGAGGTTCGCGGCGAGCCCGCCGCCGGTGACGTGCGCGAAGGTCCGCACGTTGGCCTCCGCGGCCAGCGCGAGGCAGTCCTTGGTGTAGATGCGGGTGGGTTCGAGCAGCTCCTCGCCGAGGGTGCGGCCGAACTCCTCGACGTGCCCCTCCAGCGGCATCCGCGCGGTGTCCAGCAGCACGTGGCGGGCCAGCGAGTAGCCGTTGGAGTGCAGCCCGGAGGCCCCCATGCCGATGACCACGTCGCCGGGGCGCACCCGCTCGGGGCCGAGCAGCTCCTCGGCCTCGACCACGCCCACACCGGTGGCGGAGAGGTCGTACTCGCCCTGCCCCATCATCCCCGGGTGCTCGGCGGTCTCCCCGCCGAGCAGGGCGCACCCGGACTGCACGCAGCCCTCCGAGATGCCCTTGACCAGGTCCGCGACGCGCTGCGGGTCGACCTGCCCGGTGGCGATGTAGTCCTGCAGGAACAGCGGCTCGGCCCCGCAGACGACGAGGTCGTCGACCACCATGGCGACCAGGTCGATGCCCACCGTGTCGTGCACGTCCATGGCCTGGGCCACGGCGAGCTTCGTTCCCACGCCGTCGGTGGACGAGGCGAGGACGGGCTCGGTCCACCGGTCGAGTTTGAGCTGGAAGAGCCCGGCGAACCCGCCGAGCGAGCCGCGCACCTCCGGGCGCGTGGCGCGTTCGGCCCAGGGGCGCATCTGGGAGACGGCTTCATCACCGGCCTCGATGTTCACCCCCGCCGCCGCGTACGTGGCGTTCGAGTCTTCGGATCGGGCAGACCCAGCGAGCAGGTCTTCGGACACGACTAGCTCCACATCCTGGTGCGTGTTGTGCAGTTCACCGGACGGGTAGCACGGGTGGCGCCGCGGGAACACCCGCGCTGCGCCGCGCACGGCCGCCCGGTCGGGGTCAGGGCCGGCGAACGGCCTCGTGCGCTCCGTACCCGCTCGACCGCGTCGGCTCGGCCTCGCCGGAGACGCCGCGCTCGGCGCCGTCCATCGACTCCAGCAGGTGCTTGCCGAGCTGCGCCTCCTCCGGCAGCGGGATCGGGTACTGCCCGTCGAAGCAGGCCATGCACAGCCGGTTCGCCGGCTGCTCGGTGGCGGCGACCAGCCCGTCGGTGGAGATGTGGCCGAGGCTGTCCGCCCCGAGCGAGCGGCGCACCCCTTCCATGTCCGTCCCGTTGGCGATGAGCTCCGCGCGGGAGGCGAAGTCGATCCCGTAGAAGCAGGGCCACTTCACCGGCGGTGAGGCGATCCGCACGTGCACTTCCAGCGCCCCGGCTTCGCGCAGCATGCGCACCAGCGAGCGCTGGGTGTTGCCCCGCACGATCGAGTCGTCGACGACGACGAGGCGCTTGCCGCGGATCACGTCCCGCAGCGGGTTGAGCTTCAGGCGGATGCCCAGCTGGCGGATCGTCTGCGAGGGCTCGATGAACGTCCGGCCGACGTAGGAGTTCTTCACCAGCCCGTTGCCGAACGGCAGGCCGGATCCGCGGGCGTAGCCGACGGCGGCCGGGGTCCCCGACTCGGGCACGGGGATGACCAGGTCGGCCTCGGCCGGGTGCTCCTCGGCGAGACGGCGCCCGATCTCCTCGCGGGTCGCGTGCACCGAACGGCCGGCGATGCTCGTGTCCGGGCGGGCGAGGTAGACGTACTCGAACACGCAGCCCTTGGGCCGGGGGTTGGCGAAGCGCTGCGAGCGCAGTCCGGCCGAGTCGATGGCCAGCAGCTCGCCCGGCTCGACCTCGCGGACGAAGGACGCGCCGACGATGTCCAGCGCGGCGGTTTCGCTGGCGACGACCCAGCCGCGCTCCAGCCGGCCGAGCACCAGCGGGCGCACCCCGTGCGCGTCCCGCGCGGCGTAGAGGGTGGACTCGTCGCAGAACACCATGGAGAAGGCGCCGCGCAGGGTGGGGAACAGCTCCACGGCGGCCTGTTCCAGACCCCGGTCCGCGGCGTTGCGCGCGAGCAGCGCGCACACGAGGTCGGTGTCGCTGGTGGCGCGGTTGCCGCTGGTCTGCGGCGCCGAGGCGTTGCCGACTTCGGTGTCGGTGCCGCGCACGCGGTCGAGCAGCTCGCTCGTGTTGACCAGGTTGCCGTTGTGCCCCAGCGCCAGGCCGGTGCCCGCTGCGGTGGTGCGGAAGGTGGGCTGGGCGTTCTCCCAGCTGGCGCTCCCGGTGGTGGAGTAGCGCGCGTGACCCACGCCGACGTGCCCGTTGAGCGAGGACAGCGTCTGCTCGTTGAACACCTGGCTGACCAGGCCGAGGTCCTTGTACACGAGCACCTGGGAGTCGTCGCCCACGGCGATGCCCGCGGCTTCCTGGCCGCGGTGCTGCAGGGCGTAGAGACCGTAGAAAGAGAGCTTCGCTACTTCTTCGCCGGGTGCCCACACGCCGAACACGCCGCACTCCTCGCGGGGAACGTCGGGCTGCTCGTGTCGGCTCTGGGGGTTCGGCTCGGGCGATGCTGACGTAGCAGACTGGTCGGTGACCACCGAAAAACTCCTTGCGGACGGAGCCCGAGTTACATCCGAAGTGTAATCAGCCCCTGCAGGGCCCGTGCGCCCCGGCGAGACGTGGTGGGGGTCTCATCTCGTGCCGGCGGCACCGGTGCGGGTTCGGACGTGCTCGGTTGTGCCGTTGTGCGCCCCGGTTCGCCGGGCGCCTCGGTTCAGCGTTCGCGCGGGTGCGCCCGGTCGGCCTCCACCCGCACCAGCGGGAGGAACCCGGACACGTCGGCTCGCGTCCCGGACGCGGTGAGCACCCCCTCGCTGCGAGCTTCGTCCCAGCTCAACAGGCCTGTGGCGAGCCGCAGCCAGGTGCGGGGGTCGGTCTCCACGACGTTCGGCGGGGTCCCGCGCGTGTGCCGGGGTCCTGCCATGCACTGTACGGCGGAGTACGGGGGTACGCGTACCTCGACGGTGTTGCCGGGGGCGATCTGCGCGAGCGCGCGCAGGCTCAGGCGCACGGCCGATGCCGCGGTCGAGCGCGGCACCTCGGCCTCCGGGTCCACCAGCCACGGCGCGACCGACTCGGCGGCGGCGCGGAGTTCCTCGGGGTCGACGCGGCGTGCGGGCACGGCCCGAGCGTATCGAGGTGGCGCCGCGGGCGCGTCCGAGCCCTGCCCTCCTGCACCAGGGGTGTGTGCATGTCTCGAGACATGGACACGCCCCGGTGCCCTCACAGCCAGCCGAGCTTGACCGCCTGCACGCCCGCCTGGAACCGGGTCTCCACGCCGAGCCGGGCGATCAGGTCCCGCACCCGCCGGTGCGCCGTGCGCGGGCTGTAGCCCATGAGCCTGCCGATCGTCTCGTCCGTGGCCCCCGAGGCCAGCAGTGACAGGATCCACCGCTCCTCGTCGGTGGGATCCATCTCACCGCCCAGGTCCTGCTCACCGGTGAACGGCGCGGCGAACCGCCACAGGTCGTCGAAGATCCGGCCGAGCGCGGCGAGCATCGCCGAGCCCCGGACGACGATGGAGCTCTCCACGGTGGATTCGCTGAGCATCAGCGGCATCAGCGCGACCTCGTCGTCGATGACGAGGAGCTTCGTCGGCGCCATGTGCAGCACTCGCGCCTCCTCGCCCTGGGAGACGAGCTTCGTGGTGATGTCCAGCTGCGGCGGCCGGGCCAGCGCCGCGCGGTCGTAGAGGACCTGGTACCGCACTCCCTCGGCGAGCTTGCGCGATTCGAGGGTGTCGAGCGTGCCCGTCGCCGAGTACGGCGGTTTGGCCACACCCCGCACCCGGTGGGCGGCGTGCAGCTGCAGCTCGTAGGCCACGCACCCGATGCGCTTCGCCCCCTGCACCACCTGGATCACACCGTTCCCGGGCGCCTTGCGCACCGGCTCCCGCGAGGCGGGCGGGTCGCCGCTCTCCTCGGCGAGCCCCGCACCGGGACCGGGATCGGCCCGCAGCGCCGCAGCCCCGGCGCGCCCGCCGGCGGTGACCGCCGGCGCCTCCGCCCGGGCCGGAGGCGCCGCGCCGCCGGCTCGGGGCGGCCCCTCGACGGGAGAGAGTCCTTCAGTTCCGGACATCCCGCATACCCCCTCGTCGACGCGGTGACCGCGTCGAGCGCGGTTGCACGATCACCCCGCGGCCACGCCACCCCCCAGCGGCGGACACCGCGGGAACAACGTAATCCGCACGTCCGCCCACCGGAACCGGGTTCCTCCGGAAGAAACCCGGCTGTTCGGTGAAAGCCACCCGACGGATCAATCGCTTCGGCTGAACGAGCGATGGCGGAATACGGGCAAGAAAATGCGGACCCCTTCCGGAAAAGGGGTCCGCATTCTATTCCGGTGCTCTCACAGATCGCCGATCTGCAGCAGGTCGGCGACCGTGCCCTGCGGCGCGCCCTGGATGACGCCGCTGGCCGCCTGGCCCTCCAGGCCGGAGATCACGTCCGCGGGCGCGGCACCCGGGTTCGCCTGCAGGTACAGCGCGCCCACGCCGGCGACGTGCGGGCTGGCCATGGACGTGCCGCTCAGCGTGTCGGTGCCGCCGCCGGGGACGGTGGAGACGATGTC
Source organism: Salinifilum aidingensis (assembly GCF_054782015.1). NCBI lineage: Bacteria > Bacillati > Actinomycetota > Actinomycetes > Pseudonocardiales > Pseudonocardiaceae > Salinifilum > Salinifilum aidingensis. The sequence continues at coordinate 29,366 of NZ_BAAGTH010000018.1, forward strand.
CACACCCGGGGCGTACCCGTTCACCGGGGAGCCGAAGTTGCTGAACTGGGCGTGGTTGTCCTGGTCGTCGGAGGCCGCCGTGGTGTACACGCCCTCGGCGCGGGCCGGGGAGACGTTGTTGGCGTCCTGGCTCTCGTTGCCGGCCGCGACGGACAGGAACACGCCGGAGTCCACCAGCGAGGTCGCCGCCTCGTCGAGGGCCGGGTCCGCGGGACCGCCGAGCGACATGTTCGCCACGGACGGGCCGCTGGCGTTCTGCGCCACCCAGTCCATGCCCTCGACGATGTCCTCGGTGGTGCCCTGGCCCTGGTCGTTGAGCACCTTCACGCCGACGAGCTCGGTGCCCTGGGCCACGCCGTAGGTGCCGCTGCCGATCGTGCCGGCCACGTGCGTGCCGTGGCCCTGGCGGTCCACGCCGTCGCCGCCGGTCGCGTCGTAGCCGATCTGCGCGCGCCCGCCGAAGTCGGGGTGCTCGGGGTCGATGCCGGTGTCGATGATGTAGGAGGTCACGCCCTGCCCGTCACCGTTGGGGGCGTAGGTGCCGTCCAGCGGCAGCTCCGGCTGGTCGATCCGGTCCAGCCCCCAGGAGCCGACCTGCTGGCCCGTGGGCGCTTCCACCTCGATCTGGTAGCTCTGCGAGACGTCCTGCACCTTGTCGCTGTGGCGCACCCGGTTGAGCTCCGCGGAGCTCAGCTGCGCGGAGAAGCCGTTGACCGCCTCGTCGTAGGTGTGCCGCGCGTCGACCCCGAGCTCCTCGGCCACGCCCTGCGGGGAGACGCCGTCGTTGAGGTTGACGATGAACACGTTGGAGGCGCCGGACTGGCTCTGCGCCTGCGGGTGCAACTTGAGCGGGGCGGGGTCCCCGTCAGGAGCTGCGTTGGCCGGAGCGCCGGCGAGCGCGAGCGCAGCGGTGGCCACGCCGGCCCCGGCTCCCGTGAGCAGCCTTCTCATGTCCCCTCCTTGAGCACCACCCCTGGCGAGGCGGTTCTCGACTGCGTTGGCAGGCGGAACGTAACCAGGGGAATCGCGGTCACGGGCGGGATTGGCGTGTTTGTGCCACTCGTTCCGGTGATCGTCAGCACCCTTTCCGGCGAGTGGAGGCATCCCCGTTCAGAAAAAAGCAGCCAAATCGGATGAAACCGCCGAATGCACGCACCGCGCCGGATTTCCCCTCCGCCGTTCGTCGGTTCCCACCGCGCGTTCCCGCCCCCGCCGGCGTTCCGCGGCACCGGGCTGGTCCGCGGCACCGGGGGTCGGGGCACCGGCGTGTCCGCGTACGGACGGCCTCACCCGGCGGCGCGGGCCGAGCCGGCCCTCCCGGGCGCGCGACCACCGGTGCGCAGCGGTGATCAGGTCACATCGGACAGCCGGCGTAACCGCGCCCGCACCTGCGCGACGTGCTCCCGCGCGGAATCGCTGTCGACGTGCGCGTCCAGCCTCGGCTCGGTGTCGCGCTGCCGCGGCACCAGCCCGTGCGCCCGGCCGTAGTACAAGTACAGCGCCCGTTCCTGGGCGAGGGTGAGATCACCCGCGGACAGGTCCATCCGCGGCGCGCGCCGCACCGCCGCCTTGCTCACCGCGACGGTGAGCGTGTCCCCGTCGAAGGCCGCCCCGTCCAGCGGGACGAAGCTCTCGTTCGTCCCGAACAGGCCTGTTTGGACAGTGATCCAGGTCGGCTGCTCGGTCCTGTCGTCCAGGAACAGCTGACCGACGATGCCGACCCGGTGACCCGCAGGGTCGAACACCTCGCAGCCGTACAGCCGCAGCGACTCGCTCTGCCCGATCATGCTGCCTCCCCCTCGCCCCGCGCTGCCCCCAGTCTGCCCGCCGCACCGCACCGCGGCATGCCGCAGATGGTGTGTTCCGCTCGTCGCGCGATGTCCCCGCACCGTCCACTCACCACAGTTGGTGAACCGGACCGGCACGCGGGCACACTCGAACGACCGAGTCACCGCTCGGGCGACTCACGAACCGTTACCCACCGGAGCGAGCATGCCGCACATCCCACCGATCACCGACGCCATGCGCACCTACGCGCGCGAGCACCCCGACAGCTGGCTGTACCTGGTCGACCCGGCCCACCAGGACGATCCCGACCCGCCGGCGCACGCCGTGATCGGCGCCTACCGCATCCGCCCCGACGGCGCGCTCGACGAGCGGTTCCACGCCAACGACGCCTACCGCCCCTCGGAGCTGGCCTCGGCGCGGCTGGAGCCGAGCACCGAACTGGAGCGCGTCCTGCTGAGCATCTCCGACGGCCAGGCCGCCGAGGACGCGCTGCCCGCCGCCGTGCTGCGCGACCGGGTGCTGCTGTACGCGGCCTCGCCCGCCGACACCACCGTCTACACCGCGGAGATGTCCGACGGCACGCACCTGGTGCCCGCGTGCACCTCACCCGCCCGCGTGCCGGCGTCCTGGCCCGCCTCCCGCACCGTGCCCGGGCGCGCCCTGCCGGACCTGCTCGACGGCCGCGACCTCGGGCTCAACCTCGACGACCCGATCCAAGCGGTGATCCCGCACCGCCTGCTGCGCGAGGCGGCCGGGCCCGGCAGGTGACGCGGGTGCCGCGCGGGCGACGAGCGCGCCGCGGGTTGCCGGGTGCGCCTACTCTCGTGGGGATGGCATCCGATCAGCCCAGCGACCCGGCCACGATCGATCCGGCCCCCATCGAGCACTACGCCCTGCTCGGCGACCTGCGGACAGCGGCGCTGGTCAGCCGCGACGGGTCGATCGACTGGCTGTGCCTGCCGCGGTTCGACTCCCCGTCGTGCTTCAGCCGCCTGCTCGGCACGCCGGACGACGGGCACTGGCGGATCGCCCCGACCGCCGAGGTCACCGCCGTCGAGCGCGCCTACCGGGCGGACACGCTCGTGCTCGACACCGACATGCGCACCGCCGGCGGCACGGTCAGGATCACCGACTGCATGCCGCCGCGGCAGGGGCGCGAGGACGGGCCGCCCTGCGTGATCCGCACGGTCACCGGGCTGCGCGGCACCGTCGAGATCAGCATGGACTGGGTGCTGCGGTTCGCCTACGCCGACGCGACGCCGTGGGTGCGCCGCGTGCACGCGACCGAGCCCGTGCCGGACGAGTACGTCCTCGCCGTCGCCGGTCCGCACTCGGTCGTGCTCCGCGGCGACGTGCTGCCCCGCGCCCGCCCGGGGCAGCGCGCGCACGAGCTCGCGCTCACCGTGCGCGAGGGCGAGCAGTACACGTGGACCATGCAGTGGTCCGAGGACCCGGACCAGCTGCCCGCCCCGCCCGCGCCGCGCGCCGCCGTCGGCGACACCGTGCGCTTCTGGCGCGACTGGAGCGAGCGCATCGTCTACACCGGTCCGCACCGGCAGGCCGTCCGCCGCTCCCTGCTCACCCTCAAGGCGCTCACCTACGCCCCCACCGGCGGCATCGTCGCCGCCCCCACCACCTCGCTGCCCGAGTCCTTCGAGGGCGACCGCAACTGGGACTACCGCTACTGCTGGCTGCGCGACGCCACGTTCGTGCTGCTCGCGCTGGAGAACTTCGGCTGCCAGCAGGAGGCGCGGCAGTGGCGGCAGTGGCTGCTGCGCAGCGTCGCCGGCGACCCCGCCGACCTGCAGGTCGCCTACGGGGTGGGCGGCGAGCGGCACCTGCTCGAGTGGCAGGTCGACTGGCTGCGCGGCTACCAGGGGCGCGGGCCGGTGCGCGTCGGCAACGACGCCTACCGGCAGCGCCAGCTCGACGTCTACGGCGAGATCCTCGACGCGCTGCACTTCGCGCGGGAGCGCGGCCTCGAGGAGAGCGAACCCGCCTGGGCGCTGCAGCGCGGCATCCTGCGGCACGTCGAGCAGGTCTGGCGCGAGCCCGACCGCGGCCTGTGGGAGGTGCGCGGCCCCGCCCGCCACTTCACGCACTCGCGGGTGCTGCTGTGGGTCGCCTTCGACCGGGCCGTGCGCGCCGTCGAGGAGGACGGGCTGAGCGGTCCGGTGCAGCGCTGGCGCGAGCTGCGCGACCAGCTGCACGCCGAGGTGCTCGAACACGGCTGGAACCCGGACGTCGGCGCGTTCACCCAGTACTACGGCGGAACCGAGCTCGACGCGGCGACCCTGCTCCTGCCCGCGGTGGGATTCCTGCCCGGCGCGGACGAGCGGGTGCGCAGCACCGTCCGCGCCGTGCAGCGGCGGCTGCAGCGGTCCAACGGGCTCGTCGACCGCTACGACACGAGCGGTCCCCGCTCGCACGAGGTCGACGGGCTCGCCGCCGAGGAGGGGTCGTTCCTCGCCTGCTCGTTCTGGCTCGTCGACGCCCTGGCCGCCATCGGTGAGCGCGCGGAGGCGACCGAGCTGTTCGACCGGCTCGTCGGCCTGTCCAACGACCTCGGCCTGTACGCCGAGGAGTACGACGAGCAGGCCGGCCGGTTCACCGGCAACTACCCGCAGGCGTTCACGCACCTGGCGCTGGTGAACTCGGCGGCGGTGCTCTACGGGGGCATCGCCCGCGGCCAGTCCGACCGCCGCACGCGCGCAGCGGAGGCCGCCGGCCGGACCTAGTGCCGGGTGCCGGGCTTGCGGTGCTCGGCGATGAACTCGCGCAGGTCCTGCGCACCGCACGGGCGGGCGAAGAAGTAGCCCTGCCCCGTCTCGCAGCCGATGCTGGTCACGCGGCGCGCCTGCGCGTGCGTCTCCACCCCCTCGGCGGTGACGGTCAGCCCGAGCGTGTGCGCGAGGTCCACGAGGGTGCCCACCAGCCGCGCGTCCACCGGGTCGGCGCGCTCCGCATCGCGCAGGCCCTCCATGAACGAGCCGGCGATCTTGAGCTCGTGCACCGGCAGGTGCCGCAGGTAGGCCAGGTTCGAGTAGCCGGTGCCGAAGTCGTCGATCGCGATGCGCACCCCCATCTCGGACAGGGCCCGCAGCGCCTCCAGCGGCTTGTCCGCGGTGCTCATGACCGCGCTCTCGGTCACCTCCAGCTGCAGCCGGGCGGGGGCGAGCCCGGTCTCCTCGAGGATGCTGATCACGTCGTCGAGCAGCCCGGGGTCGCGCGTCTGCCGCACGGCGAGGTTGACGCTCACGAACGGCGCGGAGGCGCCGAAGGCGCGGTACCACTGCTGCGCTTCCAGGCACGCCTGCCGCAGCACCCAGCGCCCGAGGGAGACGATCAGCCCGGTCTCCTCGGCCAGCCCGATGAACTCGCCCGGCCCGAGCCGGCCCAGTTCGGGGTGCTGCCAGCGCACGAGCGCCTCGGCCCCGACCACGTCGGTCTCCCGCAGGCCCATCAGCGGTTGGTACTCCACCCGGAACTCGCCGTTCTCCAGGGCCGCGGGCATCGTCGCGGACAGGTGGAACTGCGCCACCTCGGTGGCGTTGCGCTCCGGGTCGAACAGGGCCCAGCGGCGCTTGCCGTCGTTCTTCGCCCAGTACAGCGTCACGTCGGCGTCCCGCATGAGCTCGGAGGCCGACTGGCCGCCGAGCGGGCGCTCCACGATGCCGATGCTCGCGGAGATCGACAGCTCGTGCCCGCCGATGCGGATGGGGTCCTCCAGGGCCTCCAGCACCGCGTCGGCGTACTCGACGGCCTGCTCGGTGCCGGCGGAGCGCTGCACGAGCAGCACGAACTCGTCGCCGCCCATCCGCGCCACCAAGCAGCCGTCCGCAGCACCGCCCTCCCCGGGAGCGCTCCCCTCGACGCCGGCCCCCTCCCGGTCGGCCTCCCCTGGGCTGTTGCCGTGCACCGCCGCGCGGATGCGTTCGCCGACGGTGATGAGCAGCTCGTCGCCGACGTGGTGGCCGAGGCTGTCGTTGATGACCTTGAACCCGTCGAGGTCCATGTAGCACAGCGCGATCCGCTCACCGGGGTCGTGATCGGTGAGCACCGCGTTGATCCGGTCGAGGAACAGCGCCCGGTTCGGCAGCGCGGTCAGCGGGTCGTGCATCGCCTGGTGCCGCAGGCGCTCCTGCAGTTCCCGCTGCTCGGTGATGTCCTCGATCATGACCACCTGGTACAGCGGGTAGCCCTGCTCGCTGCGCACGAGCGAGACGATCATCTCGGTCCACACGGTCCCGCCGTCGGGCCGGTTGAACTGCTTCTCCACCCGGTACTGGTCGCGCTCGCCCCGGACGAGCTCCTCGTACCAGTGCCACAGGTCCGGCGTGTCCGCCGGGTGGACCAGGTCGGACACGGACATCGCGCGCAGCTGGTCGTCGGAGCGGTCGAGGATGCGTCGCAGCGAAGCGTTGACCTCGAGCAGCTGGCCGCGCATGTCGGCGATGCCGATGCCGAGCGCGGCCTCGCTGAAGATGGCCCGGAAGCGGGCCTCGCTGGTGCGCAGCGCCTGCTCCACGGCATCGCGCGCGTCGAGCACGGCCTGCCGGATGGCTTCCTGCTCGTCGAGGGTGCGTTTGCGGGAGGCCTGCAGGAATCCCGAGCAGACGGCGCCCTGCAGTTCGGCGATGCGCTCGGCCACCGCCCGCCGCGGCCCGGCGGCCGCGTCGTCCGCCCCGCTCCGGCCCGCCGCGGCACCGATCAGCGCGGGGAACTCGGTGGCCAGCAGCTGCACGGTGCAGACCAGCGAGTGGGAGTTGGTGAAGTGCGCGCCGACGAGATCGGAACCCACCTCCTGCGCGGCGCGCGTGTCGACCGGGTCGGCGAGCACCGCGTCCACGAGGCGGTCGGTGAAGGCCTGCAGCCGCTCGGTGACCTCGGACCCGGTCATGGGCACGTAGCTGGTGCTGAGCACCTCCTGAGCCCACTTCGTGGCGAACCGCTCGCGCTCGGCCCGGCTCACGTGCGTCGCCACCTCCCAAGCGTGGACCGCGGGCGCCGTTCTCCGGGTCATGCGTGGCGCGCCCCTCCACTCGTCGTCACCAGGGCCGTCTTCGTGTGGAGCATACGACCGTTCAGCCCAAGCGTCGAGCACGGACAGCACTCGCTGTAATCGACGCAACCCCGGACACCACAGCTGTCGCCCGACCATCGCAGCTGTTCATCACGCTGCGCGTCAACTCGCCCGACCGGGGAACACCGCCCGCTCCGCGCGCTCGCCGCGCGTTGCGCTGCACGGGGACGATCTCCGGCGCACCCCCGCCCCGCGCGCTCCGCGGACGGCCAATCCTCCGAAACGCCGCTCCGATTAGACCAATGTGGTCAAAAGTTAGCACGCGCACTGCCCAATGCCCGCTTCTTTGCCCACACTTTTGAGGCAGATTCACGATCGTTCACTGACTTCGAGGACCGCATGCACACCATTCGCCGCCCGCGTTCCACCGTGTCCACTCTCGGCACCGTCCTCAGCGCGCTCGCCCTGACCCTCTCCCCCGCCGCCTCGGCCTCGCCCCAGGGGAACTCCTCCTCCGGGGCGGACCCCGCCGCCGGCGCACCGCGGCAACCGGAACCGGACGGGCGCGGCCACGCCCTCGGTTCGCAGATCCGCCGGCACGAGGGCGGTCCCCCGTCCGGAGGCAGCACCCCGCGCCTGGCGCGGACCACAGTGGAGGGAATGGACGTCAGCGGGCACCAGGAATCCGTGTCCTGGCAGTCCTGGTGGGACAAGGGGAAGCGGTTCGCCTACGTCAAGGCCACCGAAGGAACCGGATTCCGCAGCGACTACTTCGCCCAGCAGTACACCGGCGCGGCCGACGTCGGCATGATCCGCGGCGCCTACCACTTCGCCCTGCCGAACGTGTCCACCGGCGCCCGGCAGGCGGAGTTCTTCGTGGACAACGGGGGAGGCTGGTCCGCCGACGGGCGCACGCTGCCCGGCGTGATCGACCTGGAGTACAACCCCTACGGCGAGACCTGCTACGGCATGACACCGGAGCAGCTCGGCGCCTGGGTGGCCGACTTCAACCGCGTCTACCACGCGCGCACCGGCAGGCACCCGGTCATCTACACCAGCACCAGCTGGTGGAACCGCTGCGTGTCCGGCGACTTCTCGGACACCAACCCGCTGTGGGTGGCGCGCTACAACGACCAGCCGGGGGAACTGCCGGGGACGTGGTCGTACTGGACGTTCTGGCAGTACACCTCCAGCCCGCTGGACCAGAACAAGTTCAACGGGCCCCACGACCAACTGGTCCGGCTGGCCGACGGAGGGTGAACCCCACCCGCGCGGCACCGGGAGAACCCAGCACCGGGGACCCCGCCCGCGCAGACGCGTGCGGGATCCCCGGCCGGCGGGCGGTCGACCGGGACCCGCACGGGAAGTCCCCGGGATCAGCGACCGCCCACCGCAGCGGGAGCGGGAGGTCGCGGGCACCGGGAGGGGCGTCAGGGACGCGCTGTCCAGCACCTCCCTGGGAAGGACCAATGGAGCACGAACCCCTGGTGGGCGCGGTGCTCAGCCGAACAGCGCCGGCAGCGTGCCCTCCCACGCGGTGCGCAGCTCCTCCAGCGGGATCTCGGCCACGTCCTGGATGGCCAGGCTGGACGAGCCGGCATCGGCGACGCCGATCCGCTGCCACGGCATCCCGCGCGCGGTGCACATGTCGGTGAACCGGGGCTCCTCGCTGCGCGGCACGGACACCAGCACCCGACCGGCCGACTCGGAGAACAGCCACACGAACGGATCGGCGTCCTCCGGGAGCAGCACCCGAGCTCCGCACTCGCCGATGAGCGCCGTCTCCACCAGCGCCTGCGCCAGGCCGCCCTCGGACAGGTCGTGCGCGGCGGCGATCATGCCGTCGCGCGAGCCGGCCGCGAGCACCTCCGCCAGCTCCCGCTCCCGCGCCAGGTCCACCGCGGGCGGCGTGCCGCCGAGGTGGCCGTGCACCACGCGGGCCCACTCGGAACCGCCGAACTCCTCCGCGGTCTCGCCGAGCAGGATCAGCGTCTCGCCGCCCTCGCCACCGATGCCGGTGGGGATGCGCCGCGTGACGTCGTCGATCGTGCCGAGCACGCCGACCACCGGGGTCGGCAGGATCGGCGTCGACCCGGTCTGGTTGTAGAAGCTGACGTTGCCGCCCGTCACCGGGATGCCCAGCTCCTGGCAGCCGTCCGCCAGACCGCGCACGGCCTGCTGGAACTGCCACATCACCGCCGGGTCCTCCGCGGAGCCGAAGTTCAGGCAGTTCGTCACCGCCACCGGCGTGGCCCCCGTGACGGCCACGTTGCGGTGCGCCTCCGCCAGCGCCAGCCGGGCGCCCTCGTACGGGTCGAGCCGCGTGTAGCGGGCGTTGCAGTCGGTGGCCGCGGTGATGCCGCGGGCGGTCTCCTCGTCCACGCGCAGCATCCCGCCGTCCGCGGGCTGGGCCAGCACCGTGTTGCCGCGCACGTAGCGGTCGTACTGCGAGGTGACCCACTCCCGCGAGCACAGGTTCTCCGAAGCGGCCATCCGCAGGATCGTCTCCCGCAGCTCCTCGCCCGTGGACGGGCGCGGCAGCGTGTTCGGGTTGTCCGCGGTGATCAGGTCCTGCTCAGCCGGGCGGCTCAGCGGCCGCTCGTACACCGGGCCCTGGTGGGCCACCGTGCTCGGCAGCACGTCGACGACGCGCTCGCCCCCGGAGTGGATCTCGAGGTTCTCCCCGTCGGTGACCTCGCCGATGATCGTCGCCGGCACGTCCCACTTGCGGCAGACCTCGAGGAGCTCCTCCACCCGGGAGGGCTCCACGATCGCGCACATGCGCTCCTGCGACTCGCTGGAGAGGATCTCGGCGGCGTTCATGCCCGCGGCGCGCAGCGGAACCGCGTCGAGGTCGACGCGCATCCCGCCGTCCCCGGCCGAGGCGAGCTCGGAGGTCGCGCAGGCCAGGCCACCACCGCCGAGGTCCTGGATGCCCACGACGAGCCCCGAGTGGTACAGCTCGCGGCAGCACTCGATGAGCACCTTCTCGGTGAACGGGTCGCCGACCTGCACGCTCGGCAGCTTCTTGCGCCCCCCGGAGGTCTCGTCGCCCTCGAAGGACTCCGAGGCCAGCACCGACACGCCGCCGATGCCGTCCAGGCCGGTGCGCGCGCCGAACAGGACGACCTTGTTGCCCGCCCCCGTGGCCTGCGCCAGGTGCAGGTCCTCGGCCTGCATCACGCCGATGCACATGGCGTTGACCAGCGGGTTGCGCGCGTAGGACTCGTCGAAGACGACCTCGCCGCCGATGTTCGGCAGCCCGAGGCAGTTGCCGTAGCCGCCGACGCCTTCCACCACCCCGGGCAGCACCCGCTTGGTGTCCTCGGCCTCGGCCGGGCCGAACCGCAGCGGGTCGGCCACGGCCACGGGACGCGCGCCCATCGCCATGATGTCGCGGACGATGCCGCCGACACCGGTCGCCGCGCCCTGGTACGGCTCCACGTAGGACGGGTGGTTGTGGCTCTCCAGCTTGAACGTGACCGCCCAGCCGTCGCCGATGTCGAGCACGCCGGCGTTCTCGCCGATGCCCGCCAGCATGCGGCTGCGCATCTGCTCGGTCGTGGTCTCGCCGAAGTACTTCAGGTGCACCTTCGAGGACTTGTAGGAGCAGTGCTCGCTCCACATCACCGAGTACATGGCCAGTTCGGCCTCGGTGGGCCGGCGCCCCAGGATCTCCCGGATCCGCTGGTACTCGTCGTCCTGGAGCCCCAGCTCGCGGTACGGCTGGGACACATCCGGAGTGGACTCCGCGTGCCGCACGCTGTCCACGGTCGTCACGCTGTTGCTCACGCTGCCACCAGTGCGTCGAGAACGGACAGGAACAGACCGAGGCCGTCATCGGTCGGCCCGGTCAGCGGGTCGATCGCGTGCTCCGGGTGCGGCATCATCCCGGCGACGCGGCCCCGCGCGTCGCAGATGCCCGCGATGTCCCGGCGCGATCCGTTCGGGTTGTCCCCGACGTAGCGGAACAGCACCCGACCATCGCCCTCGAGCTCGTCGAGGGTGGCGTCGTCGGCCACGTAGTTGCCCTCGCCGTGCTTGATCGGCACGAGCAGCTCGGCCCCCGCCTCGAAGCGGGTCGTGAAGGTGCTGGTGTTGTTGTCCACGCGCAGCCACTGGTCCCGGCAGACGTAGTGCAACCCCTCGTTGCGGGTGAGCACGCCGGGCAGCAGCCCCGCCTCGCAGAGCACCTGGAAGCCGTTGCAGACGCCGAGCACCGGCATCCCCTTGCGCGCGGCCTCGGCGACCTCGCCCATCACCGGGGCGAACTTGGCGATCGCGCCGCAGCGCAGGTAGTCGCCGTAGGAGAAACCGCCGGGAACGACCACGGCGTCCACGCCGCGCAGATCGGCGTCGGCGTGCCACAGCGGCACCGGGTCGGCGCCCGCCCGGCGCACGGCGCGCCGGGCGTCCCCGTCGTCGAGGGTGCCGGGGAAGGTGATGACGCCGATGCTGCTCATGATTCCACCCGGCGCACGGCCCAGTCCTCGATCACCGGGTTGGCCAGCAGGGTCTCCGCGATCTTCTCGAGAGCGGCGTCGTCGACGGAATCGTCGACCTCCAACTCGAAACGCTTGCCCTGCCGGACTTCGGACACGCCCTCGTACCCCAGCCGCGGCAGCGCGTTGGCCACCGCCTGGCCCTGCGGGTCGAGGATCTCCTGCTTCGGCATGACGTCGACAACGACTCGGGCCACGGGCGCAGCTCCGGTATCTGTGCGATCCGCCGTCAGCGGATGGTCAGCATTACCCGCAAAGAGTAACCGAGCGGAGGGGTCGGCAGGACCCGCGGGGGCGCGAGTGCGGTCTGCATCACCCCTTTTGAACAGGTCTAACCGGTGCGCCCACCGCACGCGCCGTCCGCGCTCCGCCCGCGCTGTCACGCTCCGTGCTGACGCGGTTCGACCGAGCACCGCGCCCACCAGGGGTTCGTGCTCCATTGCTCCTTTCCGGGGAGGTGCTGGACGGGGAGGCGTTGGACGGGGGTGCTGGACAGCGCCCCTGAGGTCCCTCCCGGATGCCCGCGACCTCCCGCTCCGCCTGCGGCTGGGCGGGAGGGGCGGTACGCAGCGGAGTGGTGCGTGCCCGCGGCGAGTGCTGTCCCGCCGCGGGTGGCCGTGCGAAGCTGGCGCGGGAAGCACCGCCGGCCGCGGCGAAGGCGGACGAGGAGCCGCGCCCGGCGGCTCCACCCGCGGCGACGGTCGCCCCGCGGCCGCCGCCCGCACCCGATTCCCGAGCGCAGAGGAGGCGCAGTGCGCATCACCCACTTCGGTCACTCGTGCGTCCTGGTGGAGACCGACGCCGCGCGCGTCCTGGTCGACCCGGGCACGTTCTCCCGCGGGTTCGAGCGGCTGGACGAGCTCGACGCGGTGCTGATCACGCACCAGCACCCCGACCACGTGGACCGCGACCGCCTGCCCGCGCTGCTCGAGGCCAACCGCGGCGCCCGCTTCGTCACCGACGTGCAGACGGCCGAACAGCTCGCCGCCGAAGGAGCCCTGCCCGAAGGCGGTCCGGAACCGGAGCCCACCAGCCCCGGCGCCTCCCTCGACATCGCGGGCGCGGCGGTGCGCGTCGTGGGCGGTGACCACGCGGTGATCCACCCGGACATCCCGCGGATCGCCAACATCGGCTACCTCTTCGACGACGGCGCCTTCTACCACCCGGGCGACGCGTTCCACGTGCCCGACCAGCCCGTCGACGTGCTCGGCCTGCCCACCGGCGCCCCGTGGCTGAAGCTGTCCGAAGCGGTCGACTTCCTCCGCGCGGTGCACCCGCGCACCGCCGTGCCCATCCACGAGGCCGTGCTGTCCGTGCCGCGGATGCACTACTCCATGTTCGAGCGCCTCGCCCCCGAGGACACCCGCGTCGCACCGCTGGAGAGCGGGATGCCCAGCGAGGTCTGATCACGCCGGCGCGGTCTGGCTCACGCCGGCTCGAGCCAGTCGGCGAAGCTCCGCCCGGTGATCCGCTCGTAGGCCTCGACGTAGCGCTGCCGCGTCGCCGCCACCACGTCCTCCGGCAGCGGCGGCGGGGCCGCGCCCGAGTGGCGGTCCCACCCGGAGGCCGGCGAGGTCAGCCAGTCGCGCACGTACTGCTTGTCGAACGACGGCTGCGTGCGGCCCGGTTCGTAGTCCGCGGCGGGCCAGTACCGCGAGGAGTCCGGGGTGCACACCTCGTCGCCGAGCACGAGCCGGCCCGCCGCGTCCAGGCCGAACTCCAGCTTCGTGTCGGCCAGCAGCACGCCCCGGCTGGCCGCGTGCTCCGCAGCCCGCCGGTACACGTCCAGCGTGGTGGCGCGCAACCGCTCGGCCACGTCCTCGCCGAGGAGGGCCGCGACCTGCTCCATGCCCATGTGCTCGTCGTGCCCGCCCAGCTCGGCCTTCGTCGTGGGCGTGAAGATCGGCTCCGGCAGCTCCTCCGACTCCCGCAGCCCGTCCGGCAGGACGATCCCGCACACCTGCCCGCTGCTGCGGTACTCGGCCATGCCGGAACCGGTGATGTAGCCGCGCGCGATGCACTCCACCGGCAGCATGTCCAACCGCCGCACCAGCAGCGCCCGCCCGCGCACCTCGTCCGGGATCCGTTCGTCGTCGGCCGCGGCGAAGTGCGTCGGCACCAGGTCCGCGAGCAGGTTGAACCAGAACACGCTCATCGCCGTGAGCACGCGCCCCTTGTCCGGGATCGGCGTGTCCAGCACGTGGTCGTAGGCGGAAATCCGGTCGGAGGCCACCAGCAGCAGGTGGTCGTCGTCCACGGCGTGCAGCTGGCGGACCTTGCCGGCCGCGATCTGGGGGTAATCGGCGAGTGCAACCACACCGCGGATTTTCCCCCACCCCCGAGCGGGCGAGTGCGGTGGGCGGCGCCGCTGCCGTGGCAGTGTGGGAAGACCCCGGCGGGGAGCACCCGGGCGGCACACGAGAGCAGGCGGCGCACGAGAGCAGGGAGGCACGCGTGACGGAGTCCCTCAGCACCTGGATGGCCGAGCGCAGCGAACCCGACTGGAGCGCGGTGACCCACCACCCGTTCACCGAGGCCCTCTTCGCCGGGGAGGTCCCGCCCGCGGCGATGCGGAGCTACCTCGTGCAGGACTACCAGTTCGTCGACGACTTCGTCGCCCTGCTCGGCGCGGCGCTGGCCAGGGCCGACGGCTACTCCTCGCGGCTGGTGATCGCCCGCGCCATCGCCACCGTGACCAGCACGGAGAACACCTACTTCGAACGGGCCTTCGACGCGCTCGACGTCCCCGCCGGCGACCGCACCCGCCCGGAGCTCGACGCGGCGACCACCGCGTTCCGCGAGCTCATGGCCGACACGAACGAGCGCGGCGGCTACGCCGAGGTGCTGACCGTGCTCACCGTGGCCGAGTGGAGCTACCTGGAGTGGGCCCGGCGCGCCCCGGAGGAGCTGCCGGAGGACTTCGTCTCCGCCGAGTGGATCGCGCTGCACAACAACCCGGAGTTCCGCCAGTGGGTCGAGTGGCTGCGCGCCGAGCTCGACCGGGTCGCAGCGGAGCTGGACGAACGGGACCGGGCCCACTGCCTGCGGTTGTTCCAGCGGGCGACCCGGTGCGAGAAGGACTTCTTCGACGCCCACTGGGAATGAACCGTGGTGCGACCCCCGGATGAGCTGGTGGTCCGGCCGCGGGTTCTCAGCGCTTTCCGAGCGAGGACGATCCCCGAAGGTGCTGCCCCGCCCTCTGCGGCCGCGCAACCCACCGACCAGCAGCTCCGTTCACAGGATCTCGGCGGGGTTGTAGGCGGCCGCCTCGGGGTACCGCGCGGTGACCTGCTCGATCTCGCCGACGACGGTGCGCACCTGCTCCACCGCCGCCCCGGTGAACTCGAGCGGGTTCGACAGCAGCTCGTCGAGCTGCTCCTTGCCCAGCGGGAGCCGCTCGTCGGCGGCGAGCCGGTCGAGCAGGTCGTTGCGCTCGATGCCCTGCTCCCGCATGTCCAGCGCCACCTGGACCGCGTTCTCCTTGATCGCCTCGTGCGCGGTCTCGCGGCCCACGCCGGCCCGCACGGCGGCCATGAGCACCTTCGTCGTCGCCAGGAACGGCAGGTAGCGGTCGAGCTCGCGGTTGACCACGGCCGGGAACACGCCGAACTCGTCGAGCACCGTCAGGAACGTCTCCAGCAGCCCGTCGAGCGCGAAGAACGCGTCCGGCAGGGCGACGCGGCGGACCACCGAGCAGGACACGTCGCCCTCGTTCCACTGGTCGCCGGCCAGCTCGCCGGACATGGACAGGTACCCGCGCAGCACCACGGCCAGGCCGTTGACGCGTTCGCAGGAGCGCGTGTTCATCTTGTGCGGCATGGCGCTGGAGCCGACCTGACCGGGCTGGAAGCCCTCGGTGACCAGCTCGTTGCCCGCCATCAGCCGGATCGTGGTGGCCACGTTCGACGGGGCGGCGGCCAGCTGCACCAGCGCGCTGAGCACCTCGAAGTCCAGCGAGCGCGGGTAGACCTGGCCGACGCTGGTCAGCGTGCGCCCGAACCCGAGGTGCCCGGCCACGCGCCGTTCCAGCTCGGTGAGGCTGCCGGTGTCGCCGCCCAGCAGGTCCAGCTCGTCCTGGCCCGTGCCGACCGGCCCCTTGATGCCCCGCAGCGGGTAGTGCGCGAGCAGGTCCTCCAACCGCCGGAACGACACCAGCAGCTCGTCGGCCGCGGTGGCGAAGCGCTTGCCCAGGGTGGTGGCCTGCGCGGCGACGTTGTGCGAGCGGCCGGCCATGACGAGCTCGCCGTGCTCGGCGGCCAGGCGGCCGAGGCGGGCGAGCACGGCCACCACCCGGTCGCGGATGATCTCGAGGCCGCGGCGCACCTGCAGCTGCTCGACGTTCTCGGTGAGATCCCGCGAGGTCATGCCCTTGTGGATCTGCTCGTGCCCGGCGAGCGCGTTGAACTCCTCGATGCGGGCCTTGACGTCGTGGCGCGTGCGCCGCTCGCGCTCGGCGATCGACTCCTCGTCGACGTCGTCGATCACCCGCTCGTAGTCGGCCAGGGCGTTCTCCGGCACGTCCACGCCGAGGTCGGCCTGGGCGCGGAGCACGGCGAGCCACAGCTTGCGCTCCAGCACGATCTTGGTGCGCGGGGACCACAGCTCCGCCTGCTCCGGCGAGGCGTACCGGTGGGCGAGGACGTTCGGGATGTTCGGCTTGACCGTCACGTTCCGGCAGGATACTGCCCCCGCCGCCGTGCGCGGGCGCGCCCCGGCAGGCGCGGGTGCCGGGGCGCGCCCGCGCACGGTACCCGCCCCCGGCGGGACCGCGGCCCGGTCGGGCGCACCCGACGGATCCGGTGGGGCGCACCCGACGGGCCTCGCCGCGGGGCTCGCGCACGCCGCGGGCGCCCCGCGGCGCCTCTCCCCGAGGCGGCAGCGACCCCGGCGCGGCAGCGCTCCCGCGGGACCCAGCGCGGCAGCGCTCCCGCTCGGACCCGAGCACCCCGCCGGGCGCGGAGGCCACCGCGAGCGGCCCCGGCCCAGCGCACGTGCACCCGGCACGTGCACCTGCTGCGTGCATCCGCACATCCGGCGCCGAAGATCGCTGGAAGGGATCAATTCCCCCGCCGTTTTCATCCCGAGCATGGACGAACGGGATCACGGGAAATAGTGTTTTCGCAGGTCCGGGCAACGACGTCGCCGCGTCGAGCGGCGCTGCTGGAAACCGAGGGGCGGATGATCACCGACGTGTTCGCCGAGCAGGAGGACGTCTTCTGGATCGTCGGGGCGGGGGCGGACCGCCGCCACGCCGTGACGACGCGCCCGGGAGCCGTGTACGCGGGTCAGACGGTCACCGCGATGTGCGGAACGGCGGTGAAGATCCCCCAGCCGACGCCGAGCGGGCGCGTGCCGCGCAGCGCGCACGTCACCGAGTGGTGCACCGACTGCACCGAGCGGGCCGACGGCGCGGCGCACCGCCACGTCACCTGGGACTTCTGAAGCTGCGGCTGTGCCCCCGCGTGGCTGCTCGATGTTCGCTGTCCGGGGCGGGCGGTCGGGGCAGCTGGGAGTGCAAGGAGGTCCCGCCGAGCGGCCACCTCGGCACACCGCTGTGAAAGCAGTCCCTACCCGAGGCGGGCGCGCAGCACGCGGGCCGCGGCCGCCCGCGGGTCGGGATCGCTGTCGATGAACGCGTTGACGACCGTGCCGTCGACGAGGGCGATGAGCTCCGAGCGCTCCGCGGCGGGCACGGCGCAGCCGCTGCGCGCGAGGACCTCGCCGAGCAGCTCGTGCGTTTCGGCGTTGAGCCTGCGCATCAGCGGTGCGAGGTGCGGGCGCCGCGGTGTTCCGACGAACCGCTCGTAGCGCAGCAGCACGGGCTGCGCACCGCCCTCGCGCGAGCGGGCCCCGAGCAGCAGGTCGAGGACCAGCTCGACCACCTCGTCGGTGCCGAGCCGCCCGCGGGCGAGTTCGTCGAGCCGCGCGCGCCCGGCGTCGAGCTCCCCCCGCATCTCGTGCTCCACGGCCGCCGCGACGAGGTCGTCCAGCGAGGAGAAGTAGTAGGTGGTGGAGGCCAGCGGCAGTCCGGAGCGCTCCGCGACCGCGCGGTGCCGCACGGCCTCGAACCCGCCCTCGGCGAGCAGTTCCGCGGCCGCGGCGACGAGCTGCTGCCGCCGCCGCTGGCCCTTCGACGTGTTCGGCATCGGTACTCCTCAGTGCGCTCCCGTCAGGTTCAGCCCGATCACCCCGGCGACGATCAGCACGATCGACACGGTCTTCAGCACGGAGAAGCCGTCACCCAGGAACAGCATGCCGACCAGCGCCGTGAGCGCGGCACCGATCCCCGTCCACACCGCGTAGGCCGGTCCGGCGGGGAGGTACCGCATGGCGTAGGCGAGCCCGGCGAAGCTGATCGCGGCGAGCACGAGGAACGAGGCGGTGGGCAGCAGGCGGCTGAACCCGTGGGACAGCTTCAGCGACACCGCCCAGCCGGCTTCGAAGACCCCGGAGACCATCAACACGATCCACGCGAGCATTCCGTCCTCCCTCGGTCGTTCCCGCGCAGCGCACCGGCGGTGCACCGCGTCCACACCGTGGACGCTAGCGCATTCTGGTACGGACGTACCATTCTTGGTGGCGCGTTCCACCACCGACGACGTGAGGGAGGACCTCCGCGAGGTCGAAACGGGCTCTCAGTACTCCCCGGCCAGCTCCCCGGCGATCCCGGGCACCCGCGCCGCGTACGGCGCGGGCCCACCGCTGTCCGCGGTGCTCGTCACGACCACGACGCGCCCCTCGCCGGCCTGCCGCACGGACTGGAACCCCCCGCCGGGAAGACGGGAGTCCCCGGGTTCCGACTGCTCCCCCGGCAGCGCGTCCGCTGCGGCCACGACGACCGCGACCGTGCCCGCCTGCTCGCCCCGGTGCACCGGCAGAGCCGCCGTCACCGCCCCGTCCGGGCAGGACTGCCGGGGCACCGGACGCGCCTCGCCCGCCTGCGGCAGCCGCGCCCGCACAGCGGCGGCCAGACCCGCGTCCGGAGCACCGCACTCCGCGCCACCGGTCCGCGGTTCGGCCAGCACCCCCGGTTCGGACGGCTCCTGCGGCGGAGGCGGAGCGTCCCGCTCGGCCGGTGGTCGGGAGTCCTCGGCGATCGTCGGCCCGGACGGCTGCGGGGCGAACCAGGCCGCGCCGGCACCGCCGAGCACCGCCACCGCCACCGCCACCGCGGCCCCGCCGGCGGCGACGCGGCGACGCGCGGTGATGCGGCGGGAACCGCGCAGCACGTCGTCCCGGTCGAACGACGCCTCCGGGGCGGGCGGCACCGCGCTCCGGAACAGCTCCTCGAGTCTGCGCTCATCCACTGGGACGCACTCCTCACACCGACCGCAGGTCCGGTAGTTGATCCCCGAGCACGTCGCGGAGCGTGCGCAACCCGCGGGCGCACTGGCTCTTCACCGTGCCCTCGCTGCACCCGAGCGCCGCCGCGACCTCGGCGACGTCCAGGCCCTCCAGGAAGCGCAGCACCAGCACGGCCCGCTGACGCGGCGGCACCTCCTGCAACCCGCGCAGCAGCAGCTGCCGGTCCGCCACCGACTCGGCCACGTTCGACGCGCCGCTCTCCCGGTCCGGCAGCGACTCCGCGGAGCGCTCCCGCCGCCACGGGCGGCGCTTCTCGTCGATGAGCGCGCGGGTGAGCGTGCGCCGCACGTACGCGTCCAGCGCGCCCCTGTCCCGGACCTTGCGCCAGTGCCGGTGCAACGCGATGAACGCCGTCTGGGCGAGATCGTCCGCGCGGTGCCAGTCACCGCACATCATGTACGCCATCCGACGCACCGCCTCCAGCCGAGCCGCGAAGTACTCCGCGAACTCCTGCTCATCGCGCTGGTTCACGCGGGCCTCTCCGCTCGTGAGTACCTGCCGTCCACCGGACGGAACGTGCGGGCTCCACGGTTGCACGGACGCCGCGAGCCGATCCAACCCGACTCGCGGCGGCCGCGGCGACATCCGCGTGAACCCGGGGGGAAACTCCGCCCCTCCCGTTGCCCCGCCCCACCCGTGATGTGATGTGATCACTTCGTGACCAAGCCGATACCGATCGACCTGCGCTCCGACGCGGTCACGCGCCCCGACGAACGGTTGTCCGCGGCGATGGCGCGCGCCGAAGTCGGCGACGACGTGCTTGATCACGACCCGACGATGCGCGTGCTCGAAGAACGCGTCGCGCAGCTGCTCGGCACCGCCGCGGCGCTGTGGGTGCCCAGCGGCACCATGGGCAACCTGATCGCGCTGTCGCTGCAGCTCAGCCGCGGCGACCGGTTCCTCGCGCCGCGCGCGGCGCACGTGCTCAGCCACGAGCGCGGCACCGCCGCCTGGCTCGCCGGCGGCATGCCCGAACCCCTCGACTGGGACGCGGGACCCGGCCGCCCGAGCGCGCAGGCGGTGCGCTCCCACCTCACCGCAACCGCGGACGACACGCTGCGCACCCGGCTGCTGTGCCTGGAGGACACGCACGCCGGGGCGGGCGGTGCTCTCGTGCCCCCGCACGAGCACGCGCGCCTCACCGCCACCGCGCGGAACAGCGGTCTGCGGGTGCACCTGGACGGGTCGCGCCTGTGGCACGCCGCCGTGGCGCTCGGCCTGCCGCCGGCCGCGCTCGCCGTCGGGGTGGACACGGTGCAGGTGGGGCTGAACAAGGGGCTCGGCGCCCCGGCCGGAGCGGTCCTCGCGGGCAGCGCGGAGTTCACCGCCGAGGCCCGCAGGATGCGCACGATGCTCGGCGGCGGCCTGCGGCAGAGCGGGGTGCTCGCCGCGGCCGGGCTGGTCGCGCTCGAGCGCCGCGGCGATCTGGCCACCGACCACGACAACGCCGACCGCCTCGCCGCCGGCCTGCGCGAACTCGGGTGGGAGGTGACCCCGCCGCAGACGAACATCGTGCTCGCCGCCGTGCCCGATCCGCCGCGCACGCTGCAGCGCCTCACCCGGGCCGGGGTGCTCGCGGCGCCGGCGGGGCGCGACCTCTGCTTCATCACCCACCGCGACGTCAGCACCGCCGACATCGACGAGGCGCTGCTGCGCATCAAGCGCGAGCAGGGTTGAGCACCCGGGGAGGAGACGCACGTGCCGCCGAGCTGGATCGTGTTCGACTACGGGAAGGTGCTCAGCACCCCCACCCGCGCGTTGCCCGCGCTGGCGGAGCACCTCGGGGTGACCGAGGAGGCGCTGAAAGCCCCCTACATGGCCGAGCGACCAGTCTGGGACCGCACCGACGACGCCCTGGCGTACTGGCAGGCGGTGGGCGAGCGGCTGGGCGTACCGGTCGACGCGGACCTGTCCGAACGACTCACCCGCATCGACGTCGACGGCTGGTCGCACACCGACCCCGCCGCGCTGCACCTGGTCGACGAGCTGCACGCGGCGGGGCGGCGGCTGGCGGTGCTGTCCAACGCGCCCTCGCGGATGGGACGCCTGCTGGCCGCGCGCCCCTGGGCCGCGCGGTTCGAGCACCTGCTGTTCTCCGGCGACCTCGCCCTGGCCAAACCGGACCCGCGGATCTATCGCGAGCTGCTCGCGCACCTGGGCACCGCGCCGGAGCGGTGCCTGTTCCTCGACGACCGGCAGGACAACGTCGACGCCGCGCGGGAGCTCGGCATCCAGGCAGAGGTGTGGCGCGACGCGGCCACCGGCCGCGCCGCGCTGCGCGAGCGCGGCCTGCTGCGCTGAGCGGGTCGGTGGATGTCCGCCCGCTCGCACCGGTGGCCGAGCGGCGAAGCTGCCGGCTCACGCAAAGGGCCTTGTCAACTTGCTGTCGGCCCTCGCTCCCAGGGTGGCTGCGAGCTCTCCCGCCTGCGGCACGTCAGCTCCCGACTGCACCCGGCATCCCCGCATCGCAACAGCCCCTACCGCGGGTTCTCCGGCGCCGCCTCGCGAGGACAGCCCCGACGATGCTGCTCCCGTCCGGGGAGGGTGGTCGGGGGCAGCTGGGAGGTCGGGGGCAGCTGGGAGGTCGGGGGCAGATGGGAGTAGGTCGCTACTCGATGTCGGGGATCCCGGAGCGAGGTGCCGCCGGAGGTTCCTCCCAGCTACCCCATCCACCCGCCCTCAACAGCCGATCCGCGGACTCCCTAAGACCTGATCTTCTTCTTGTCGTCCTTGGCCCAGCCGACCGCGGCGGTGACGACGAACGCGATCCCGCCGATCACGGCCAACCAGAACAGGCCCTTGAGCAGCACCCCGGCGACCGACACGACCAGCCAGAGCAGCAGCAGGCCTCCGATGACCTTCCACAGCACGGGTTCCCTCCGATCCCTCGGCGTCACCCCCAGCCTGCCAGAGGTCGCGCCCGGAAGATCCCGCTCCGCGGGGAAAATCCGGGAGAAATCCGGGTCCCCCGGAACTCGGGGCGCCGGCCCGCGGACTCCCCGGGAAGTCAGGAGCGGCCGGGCACGGCCACCTCGCCCTGCGCGGCGCGCAGGGCGATGTCGGTGCGGTAGTGCGCCCCGGGCAGGTGCACGGCGTCCACGCGCCGGTAGGCGTCGTCGCGCGCCGCGGCCAGGTCGGTGCCCGTGCCCACGACCGACAGCACGCGCCCCCCGGCGGAGAGCACCGAACCGTCCTCACCCCGCCGCGTGCCGGAGTGCAGCACGCCCGGGGCTGTGCTGCCGTGGATGACGTCGTCGAGCCGGGGCCGTCCCGGGTAGCCCTCGGCGGCGAGCACCACGGTCACCGCGAAGCCCTCGTGCCACTCCAGCGGCGGGTGCTCGGCCAGCGTCCCCGAGGCCGCCGCGTGCATCAGCGAAGCCAGCGGCGTGCGCAGCAGCGACAGCACCGACTGCGTCTCCGGGTCGCCGAACCGGCAGTTGAACTCGACCACCTTCGGGCCCTCGGAGGTCAGCGCCAGCCCCGTGTACAGCAGCCCGGAGAACGGGGTGCCGCGCCGCGCCAGCTCGTCCACCGTCGGCTGCACGATCCGGGAGACCACCGTGCCCGCCAGGTCCTCCGCGGCCCACGGCAGCGGCGAGTACGCACCCATGCCGCCCGTGTTCGGCCCCGCGTCCCCGTCACCGGCGCGCTTGAAGTCCTGCGCGAACCGCAGCGGCACCACGGTGGAGCCGTCGACGAAGCAGAACAGCGAGGCCTCCGGACCGTCCAGGAAGCTCTCGAGCACCACCGGGTGGCCGTCGTCGAGCAGCGTCATCGCGTGCGCGCGCGCCGCGTCGAAGTCGGGCGTGACCAGCACGCCCTTGCCGCCGGCGAGCCCGTCGTCCTTGACCACCCACGTGGGGCCGAACCGGGCGAGCGCGGCGTCCAGGTGCGCCGGGTTGTCCACCAGCTCCGACCGCGCGGTGGGCACGTCGGCGGCCTGCATGAGCTCCTTCGCGAAGGCCTTCGACCCCTCGATCCGCGCCGCGTCCTTCGACGGCCCGAAGCACGGGATGCCGGCCGCGCGCACCGCGTCCGCCGCACCGACGACCAGCGGCGCCTCCGGGCCGATCACGACGAGATCGGCCCCCCAGTCGGCGGCGAGCGCAGCGACCCCGCGCGGGTCCTGCACGTCGACGTCGTGGTTCTCGGCGAGCGTGGCGGTTCCGACGTTGCCGGGGGCGCAGGCGAGCGCGGTCACCGCGGGGTCGCGCGACAGGGCCGCGGCGATCGCGTGTTCCCGGCCACCGGCACCGAGCACAAGAATTCGCACGAATCGCAGCGTAAGCGGTCCCCGTGCGCGGGAACCGAGCACCCCCGGCGATGCGGGGAGAACCCCACCTCGCGCGGGCGCGGGCGAGCCGGAGGCCCGGCCGGCGGCACGGGTCGTCCGGTGATCCCCGCTTGTCCGGCGACCACCGCGGCCCGGGGCTAACCTGTCGGGCCGACGGAGGTGAGCCGGTGGCCCAACTGCTGTTCGTCCTCGTCGGCGCGCTGCTCGTCACGGCGTTCGCGCGGAGCAGGGACATCGCCGCGCCGCTGCTGCTGGTGCTCGTGGGACTCGCGGTGTCCTACCTCCCCGGTGGCGGGGACTTCCACGTGGACCCCGAGCTGCTGCTCACCGTCGTCCTGCCGCCGCTGCTGTACAGCGCCGCGCTGGAGAGCTCCTACCTCGACTTCCGCAGCCGCATCGCACCGATCGTGCACCACGGCCTGCTGCAGGTCGTGGCCACGGCGTTCGTCCTCGGCTACGCCGCCTACCTGCTCGTCCCCGAGCTGCCGCTGAGCTCGGCGGTGGTGCTCGGCGCGGTGCTCGCCCCGCCGGACGCGGTCACCGCCGCGGCCATCGGACGGCGGCTCAAGCTGCCCCGCCCGGTCCTCACCGTGCTCGGCGGCGAGAGCCTCATCAACGACGCCGCGGCCCTGACGACCTACCGGATGGCCATCGCCGCGGTCGCCGGCAACACTCCCACGCTGGTGCAGGGGCTGGGCGCGTTCGCGCTCGCCGCCGGCGTCGGCGTCGGCGTGGGCCTGCTGCTCGGTGCGCTGACCCACCTCGCCCGCACCCGCGTGCCCGACGTGCACGTGGCCACCCTGCTCGGGGTGCTCGTGCCGTTCGTGGCCTACCTGCTGGCCGAGGAGCTCGGCGGTTCCGGCGTGCTCGCCGTCGTCTCCGCCGGGCTGTACGTGGGGCACTACCGCCCGCGGGCGCGCGCCGCCGGGCGGCTGCAGGAGAGCGCGGTGTGGTCCTCGATCAACCTGCTGCTGGAGAGCTTCGTGTTCGCCTACATCGGGTTGCAGCTCGACTCGGTCGTCACCGAGGTGCTCACCTCCGGGCGCGACCCGGGCCGCGTGCTCGCCGTCGCGTTCGCGCTGCTCGCCGCCACCGTCGCCGTCCGCGTCGCGTGGATGTTCACGTCCAGCTACCTGCCCGGGCTGTCCCGGCTCACCCGCGCTCCCGGCAGCTCCGGGACGTGGCGGCGCACGGTCGTGCTGTCCTGGACCGGCATGCGCGGCGTGGTCACGCTCGCCGCCGCGGGGGCGATCCCGTACGAGACCGCGGCCGGCGAACCGTTCCCCGACCGGGAGCTGATCCAGCTGATCGCGTTCGTCGTCACCGTCGGCACGATCCTCGCGCAGGGCACGACGCTGCCGTGGCTGATCCGGCGGCTGCGGGTCAGCGACCCGGACGAGGAGCAGCGCGACGACGAGGCGGAGATCCGGGCCCGGCGCCACGCCGCCGACGCCGCGCTGCACCGCCTCGAGACGTACACGCCGGAGCACCTCGGGGTCTCGCCGGAGGAGCACCGCGGGATCGTCGACCGGGTCAAGGCGCTCGTCGAGTACCGGGACCTGGCCGCGAGCGAGCAGATCGGCCGCACCGCGCAGGAACGGGACGCATCGCACCAGCGCACGATGGCCACGCTGCGCCGCGCGCTCATCGAGGTGGAGCGCTCCGCGCTCGCCGACGAGCGCGACGCCGGGCAGCTCGACGACGAGGTGCTGCGCCGCGTGCTGCACGAGCTGGACATGGAGGAAGCCGCCCTCGACGCCTCGTGGCGCACGAGATGACCGGCTCGCTGGGGCGGAGCCGGGACGATCAGCCGAGCTCGTGCCGGACGATGGTCTCCGCGCGGCCGGCGCCGACGCCGATCGCGGACACGCGGCAGCGGGACAGCTCCTCGATGCGCCGCACGTAGGCCTGCGCGTTCGCCGGCAGGTCCTCGAACGTGCGCGCGGCGCTGATGTCCTCGTGCCAGCCCGGCATCTCCTCGTACACCGGCACCGCGTGGTGCACGCCGGTCTGGGTCATCGGCATCTCCTCGACCCGCTCGCCGTCGATGTCGTAGGCCACGCACATCGGGATCGTGTCCAGGCCGGTGAGCACGTCGAGCTTGGTGAGGAAGTAGTCGGTGATCCCGTTCATCCGGGTCGCGTAGCGGGCCAGCACCGCGTCGAACCAGCCGGTCCGCCGCGAGCGCCCGGTGGTGACGCCGAACTCGCCGCCCTGCCGCCGCAGGGTCTCGCCCGACTCGTCGGACAGCTCCGTCGGGAACGGCCCGGCGCCGACGCGCGTGGTGTAGGCCTTGAGGATGCCGATCACGGAGTCGATGCGGGTGGGGCCGATGCCCGCGCCCGCGCACGCGCCGCCGGCCGTCGGGTTCGACGAGGTCACGAACGGGTAGGTGCCGTGGTCGACGTCCAGCAGGGTGCCCTGCGAGCCCTCCAGCAGCACCGTCTCGTCCCGCTCGAGGGCCTGGTTGACCAGGAGTTTCGTGTCGGCGATGCGGCCCGCGAACTTCTCGGCCTGGCCGAGCACGGTGTCGACGACCTCCTCCGGGTCGAGCGCGCGCCGGTTGTAGACCTTGACCAGCACCTGGTTCTTGAACTCGAGCGCGGCCTCGACCTTCTGGCGCAGGATCTTCTCGTCGAGCAGGTCCTGCACGCGCACCCCGACGCGGGCGACCTTGTCCTGGTAGCAGGGGCCGATGCCGCGGCCGGTGGTACCGATCTGCTTCTTGCCGAGGTAGCGCTCGGTGACCCGGTCGATCGCCACGTGGTACGGCATGATCAGGTGCGCGTCGGCGGAGACCAGCAGGTTCGAGGTGTCCACCCCGCGCTGCTCCAGCCCGGACAGCTCCTCCAGCAGCACCCCCGGGTCGACCACGACACCGTTGCCGATCACGTTGGTCACTCCGGGCGTGAGGATCCCGGAGGGGATGAGGTGCAGGGCGAAGTCCTGCCCGTCCGGCAGCACGACGGTGTGCCCCGCGTTGTTGCCGCCCTGGTAGCGGACGACCCAGCGGGCCTTCTCACCGAGCAGGTCCGTCGCCTTACCCTTGCCTTCGTCGCCCCACTGGGCTCCGATCAGCACGATCGCCGGCATGTGACACTCCAACCTGGATTCCGGTGGCCGCCAACGTGACCGCGCGCCCGCGTCCACCACGGGTGATGCCGACCGGTCAGGGTAAACCAGGAGCGAATCGTGACCACCACCGCACTGTCCTGCGGAAACTTCAACTCCACTATGCGCCCGAGCAGTGACGCCGTGCAGTGGCACGACCTGCCCGCCACCCCGGGGCGCGCGGAGGTCGACCCGCTGCTCGCGCGGGCGGGCGATCGCATCGTCGTCCGCGGCACCGATGCGGACCTCGCCGCGGTGGTGGTGCGGGTGCTGCGCAAGGGCCTGCTCCGGGAGCTCGCGGTCGGCTACGTGCCCGTGGCCGACTCGCCCGCCGCGCGGCTGTGGGGCCTGCGCGTCGAGGACCTCGACCGGGCGCTGCGCGCACCCGGCGCGCCCACCCCGCTGCTGAAGGACGACACCGGAGGCGTGCTCGTCGGCGAGGGCGTCGTCGCACCGATCACCGGGCAGGTCTACTGCGACGACGCGCGGGTGCTGCACGGCACCGCGCTGCGGTTGGTCGTCACCCCGGATCCGGAGGCCGCGGCGCTGCCCGAACCGACCGAGGACCCGATCGGCGAGAACATCGCCCCCATCATGGACGGGGTGCGGGTGTTCGCGGCGCGGCGCGGTCTGCTGCGCCGCCGCACCTCCTCCGCGCGCGGACGCGCCGTGCAGCTGGCGTTCGAGGAGACCACCGTCCGGCACGACGGTGTGGACCACCCGCGTCCGATCAGCAAGTGGGTGTGGCACC
Source organism: Salinifilum aidingensis (assembly GCF_054782015.1). Taxonomy (NCBI): domain Bacteria; kingdom Bacillati; phylum Actinomycetota; class Actinomycetes; order Pseudonocardiales; family Pseudonocardiaceae; genus Salinifilum; species Salinifilum aidingensis. The sequence goes on from NZ_BAAGTH010000018.1 coordinate 56,200, forward strand.
GGCACACCGAGGACCTGCTGCTGGCGCGGTGAGCGACCCGCCCGCGGCGGAGGCCCGGCAAGACCGGCCGACCGGACGACCCCTCCCGAACGCCGCCGCGGAGGCCCCGCGCGACCGCCGGCCGGGCCGCACCGTCACCGCACCACCCCTCCCGAACGCCGCGGCGAAGACGCGCGGCCGAGGGGCGGTGCGCGATCTCGGATCCAGCCGCGGTGCGCGACCTCCCCTCCGACCGCCCCGGGTTGTCGGTCCCGGTGGCCCCGTCCGGAGGCGCACCTCCCCGGCCGTTCGCGAAACCACGTGGCAGGAGGACCCGCTCCCCAGTGATCAACTTCGACCGGCACGGCTCCAGTGGATGCCGCGCGCTGCGTTTCGCGCATTTCGCGAGAAATGCGCGAACAACCTGATCGGGCGAGGCGGGGAATCCGGGACCGCTCCTGTCCCCGCCCCTCCGGGCGAGGACACCGCGACGAGGTCGGCACTCCGGCGCAGCGGTGGCCGCCACTGGCGTTTTCACGTCATGTCACCGCCCGATCACACTTCGGCATTGCCCTGATCAACCGGATCGGTCATGGTCGATGCGCCCACCGACCGATCCGACGGAGGCAGCCATGAGGAAGCGCGCCGTGGCCGCAGCGACAGCCCTCCCCATCGCCGCAGCACTGGGCCTGAGCACGACGCAGCCGGCCGTGTCCGAACCCCCCGGCATTCCCGCACCGGACGAGGCCCGGGGCATGCTCTCCGAGCTGCGGGTCGCCCCGGAAGGCCCCATGGACGGCTACGACCGGGACAAGTTCCCGCACTGGAGCTCCGGTCCGGACAACTGCGACACCCGCGAGCAGGTGCTGCGCCGGGACGGAGACGGCGTGGAGACCGGGGACGACTGCTATCCCACGTCCGGCACGTGGACGAGCCCGTACGACGGCCGGACCTGGAGCGAGCCCTCCGACGTCGACATCGACCACGTGGTGCCGCTGGCCGCGGCCTGGCGCTCGGGTGCTGCCGAGTGGACCAACGAGCGGCGCTCCGAGTTCGCCAACGACCTGGACAGCCCGCAGTTGGTGGCGGTGACCGACTCGGTCAACCAGGAGAAGGGCGACGACACGCCGGACGAGTGGATGCCGCCGGAGAACGGCTACCACTGCACCTACGCCTCGATGTGGATCGCCTCGAAGCACAAGTGGCAGCTCACCGTCACCGACGGCGAGAAGAGCGCGCTGGAGGACGCCCTCACCACCTGCTGAGGACCGCCACCTGCTGGGTCCTCCTCATCGAGTCCCCCCACTCGCCGAGGGCCCCCCACTCGCCGAGGGCCATCCACACGCCGAGGGCCCTCCACTCGCCGAAGGCCCTCCACCCGGCGAGGGCCGACATCATTCCCCCGGAGGCGTGCTGATCATTTGTCGCCCACCCGAGTGGGGACAGCTTCCAATTTTCATGAAAATTGCGTTCTCTGGAACGAGTCCAGATAGTCAGCGGGGCTCGACGTCCTCGGGGTCCACGTCCTCCGGGTCCGTGCCCTGGGGTTCCGCGGTGTCTTCGTCCGGGTGCAGCGGAGGCAGCGCGGCCAGGGCCTCGGCCCGGCCGAGGCCGGTGGCCTGGAGCAGATCCACCACGATCGAGCGGACCTGGAGAACGACCACCTGCATCGAGTAGTCGCCCTCCCCCAAGAGCTCCACAGTGGACTTCCGAGCCACCGAGCGGGCCGCTTCCCGCGCCTGCAGCGGATCGCTCCCGCTGGCCAGCTCGTCGCGCAGCAGCGCGACCGCCCCCGCGAGCTCCTCCAGCATGGCGGGCAGCGGACGCGGCACCGGTTCCTCGTCGCGCAGCGCCGCCAGCGCCCGCCGCGCCAGCACGCGCGTGTTCCGCAGCGCCCGGTCGATCGGTGTCGCTGCCACGTCGTAGCGCTCCAGCTCGCCGCGGCGGCGCCAGCGGATCGGCGCGTACCGGGCGATCTCACCGCCCGCCTGCAACGCCGAGCGCATCGCGTCGACGTCCTGCTGGCTCCTGCGCGCCTGGGCCAGCACGTCGGAAGCCATCGCCACGTCCTGCCGCGCGACCGCCCCCCCGACCCCGCGCAGCGCGTCCGCCAGCGCACCGAGCACGACACGCCCGTTGCGGTGCGCCACGTTCAGCGGGTTCGCCGGCAGCAGCAACGCGACGACGAGGCCGACGACACCGCCCACCGCGGCATCGACCATCCGGGTCCACCCGCCGGCGGTCGCCGGCGGGAGCAGCGTGGCCACGAGCACCGAGGACGAGGCCGCCTGCAGCACGATCACGCTGCCGCTGTCCAGCAGGACGGCCGCGCTCATCGCCAGCATCACCACGAGCGCGATCTGCCACGGTCCCGTGCCGATCAGCGAGATGAGCAGGTCCCCGACGCCGACGCCGATGCTCACCCCGACGACGAGCTCCACGGAGCGGCGCATGCGCTGGCCGAGGGAGACGCCGAGGGAGATCACCGCCGCGATGGGCGCGAAGAACGGTTGCGGGTGGCCGACGAGCTGCTTCGCGATGAACCACGCCAGACCGGCGGCGATGCCGGCCTGCACGATGGGCAGGCCGGTGCGCAGCAGGCGGCGCACGCGCCGGCCGAAATCCTCGCGGAGCCGGTCGTGGCCGGCCTGGAAGTTTCCGGTCACGGACCCCATTCTCGATGACGTGGTCAGCTCCACGGCGGGACCACCGGCCCACAGTGATCCCCGCCGCTCCCGCGGTGGCGGAGGGCACCGGACGCCGCGCTGCTCCCCGGACCGCCGTGGCGGCCCCCGCGGAGGGAGCGGCAGCGCCGTCCCCCGCGAGTTCGGCCACCGCACGAGGACTGCGCGCTGCTCCACCGCAGCAGCGCCGGACGCCCGGCGGATGCCGCGGTCACCCGCCGTGGCGGCCCGCGGGGGAAGCAGCGCGGCACCGCGGGCCGACGTCCTCAGACGCCCGTCGCGCTCACCGCTTCGGGGTCGCTGTCGGAGAGCAGCTGGTGGCACCGCTCGAACTCGTCGTCCTCACCGATCGCCCGGGCCGCGCGGGCCAGCGCCGCGATCGCGCGCAGCACGCCCTGGTTCGGCTCGTGCCGCCACGGCACCGGGCCGAAACCCTTCCAGCCGGCCTTGCGCAGCGAGTCGAGCCCGCGGTGGTAACCGGTCCGCGCGTACGCGTACGCCTGGATGTGCTCGCCGTTCGCCAACGCCGCCTCGGCCAGGGCGGCCCAGGCCGCGCTGAAGGTCGGGTGGTGCGCCGCGACGATCGCCGGGTCCGTGCCGGCGTCCAGCTCGGCGCGCGCGTCCGTGTTCTCCTCCAGCAGGGTCTCCGGCGGTTCCAGCAAGTTCCTGCCCTGTGTCATGCGCCCATCCTGCCAGCCGGTCCCCCCGGGGCGTGGCCCGCGGGGCCGCGTCCCGGGGGAGCCTCGCGCACCGGTGTCAGCCGGTGATCCTCCGCCCCGTGGACTTGAGCATCCCGCACGCGTCGGCCACGCGGGAGGCCATGGACCGCTCGGCGGCCTTGAGGTAGCTGCGCGGGTCGTACTTCTTCTTGTCGCCGACCTCGCCGTCCACCTTGAGCACGCCCTCGTAGTTGGTGAACATGTGGTCCGCGATCGGCCGGGTGAAGGCGTACTGGGTGTCGGTGTCCACGTTCATCTTCACCACGCCGTAGGACAGCGCCGCGTGGATCTCCTCCAGCTCGGAACCGGAGCCGCCGTGGAAGACGAGGTCGAAGGGCTTGTCGTCGCCGGACCGGCCGAGCTTGCGGGCGGCCACTTCCTGCCCCTCCTTGAGGATCTCCGGGCGGAGCTTGACGTTGCCCGGCTTGTACACGCCGTGCACGTTGCCGAACGTCGCCGCCAGCAGGTAGCGGCCCTTCTCGCCCGCGCCGAGCGCGTCGACGGTGTGCTCGAAGTCGCCGGGCGCGGTGTAGAGCTTCTCGTTGATGTCGTGGCTGACGCCGTCCTCCTCGCCGCCGACGACGCCGACCTCGATCTCCAGGATGATCCTGGCCTTGGCGGACTCGGCGAGCAGTTCCTCGGCGATGCTCAGGTTCTCGTGCAGCTCGACCGCGGAGCCGTCCCACATGTGGGACTGGAACAGCGGGTTCTGTCCACGCTGGACCCGCTGCTGGCTGGTCCGCAGCAGCGGCCGGACGTAGTCGTCCAGCTTGTCCTTCGGGCAGTGGTCGGTGTGCAGCGCGATGTTCACCGGGTACTCGTCGGCCACGACGTGCGCGTACTCCGCCAGCGCGGTGGCACCGGTGACCATGTCCTTGACCTTGCTGCCGGACGCGAACTCGGCACCGCCGGTGGAGAACTGGATGATGCCGTCGCTCTCCGCTTCGGCGAACCCGCGCAGCGCCGCGTTGAGCGTCTCCGAGGAGGTCACGTTGATGGCCGGGTAGGCGAACTCGCCCGACTTCGCCCGGTCCAGCATCTCCGCGTAGACCTCGGGGGTCGCGATGGGCATCGGTGGTCCTCCTCGCTGAGATGATCGAGTGGCGCGAGCCGCACCGCATCCTGCGCGGGCCGTTCACCCGGAGCGGTCGGAACTCGGCACAGCACTTTCGGCTGACGCACCCCGCCGCGGACCCGGCGCACCGGCCCGGCCGAGGCACGGTTAACACTGCCCCAACCGGGGGTGGGGTGGAAAGCCGGTGATGCGATTCAGAGCCGCGCAAGTCCTGTGGACATGTTCACACGCCCCGCTGGCGGGGCCGGAGCTCGCGCTCCGAGCGCGTCACCGCGCCCAGGAGCCCGTGACGACGTTCCACTCCCGGATCGTCGTGCTCGCGAGAACCCCCGCCGCGGCGTAGGGGTCGGCCTCGAGGACGGCGCGCAGTTCCGCCGCGTCCGCGACCTCGTAGATGAGCATCGCCCCGGTTTCGTCGGCGAACGGCCCGCCGGCGAGCACCACGCCGCGCTCGGCCAGGTCCCGGCAGTACTCCCGGTGCTCGGGACGCACGCGCAGCCGCTCCTCGCGGTCCGCGCCGTACTCCAGCTCGACGACGTACGTGGCCATCTCCGCCTCCCGGTTCCGCCTGTGCCGTCGGGTGCACGCTACCCGGCGGAGTGATCCCCCCGCGATCACCGGGTAACGTGGCCGTGTGCGGGACGACGAGCACGCGGCCGAACGAACCGTGGAGCGGACGCTGAGCAAGCTGCGCGCGCTGGACGCGCCCGCCGAACCGGAGACGGACCGGCCGCTGACCCTCGAGGACCTGTACCACCAGCAGCGCATGCGCATGGTGCGGCTGGCCATCCTGCTGGTCGACGAACCCACCACGGCCGAGGACGTGGTGCAGGAGGCGTTCACCGGCCTGTACCGCAACTGGTCCGGTCTCCGCGATTCCAAGGCGGCCGTGGGGTACCTGCGCACCGCCGTGATCAACGCGAGCCGCTCGGTGCTGCGCAAGCGCAAGACCGCGCGCGAGTACCAGCCGCCGCACCAGACGCACGCGCGTTCGGCCGAGTCGCTGGCCATGCTCACCACCGAGCACCAGTCCGTGGTGACCGCGCTGGGCAAACTGGCGCGGCGGCAGCGCGAAGTGCTCGTCCTGCGCTACTACGACAACCTCTCCGAAGCGGAGATCGCGGAGGCCACCGGTCTGTCCCGCGGTGCGGTGAAGTCGACGGCGAGCCGCGCGCTGAGCGCGCTGCAGAAGGCGATGGAGAGCTGACCGGTCGCTGGTACCCGGCGGGCGCACCGGGGGTGCGGCGTGCCGGCCGCGTGGTGTAGACCAGTACTCGCGAGGGTTCCTCGCTGCGGTTCCACGCGCCCGACCCCGGAGGAGGCACAGCACGGTGCACTCGCGCGACCTGGTCCTCACCGGCGCCCGCGTCGTCACCCCGGACGGCGTGCGCCCGAACGCGTGGGTGCACGTGGCGGGTGAGGAGATCCGCGACGTCGGCACCGGAGCGCCGCCCGCCCCGGCCACGCGGGTGGAGCTCTCCGGCGGATGGCTCGTACCCGGTTTCGTCGACGCGCACTGCCACGGCGGCGGAGGGGGATCGTTCACCACCGCCGACGCCGGGCAGATCCGCACCGCCATCGACGCGCACCGGCGCCACGGGACGACCACGATGCTGGCCAGCCTCGTCTCCGCCCCGATGCCGCGGCTGCGCGAGCAGCTCGCCGCCCTGCGCGAGTTCGTCTCCGGCGGCGAGCTCGCCGGGGCGCACCTGGAGGGCCCGTTCCTCGCCGCGGCCCGGTGCGGCGCCCACGCACCGGCGGTGCTGACCGAACCGGAACCGGAATCCGTCGAGGAGCTCCTGGCGGCCGGCGGTGACGCCCTGCGCACGATCACCCTCGCGCCCGAGCTGCCCGGGGCCGTCGAGGCGATCCGCCGCATCACCGACCGCGGGGTGCGCGCCGCGGTCGGCCACACCGACGCGCGCGGTGAGCACGTCCTGCCCGCGGTGGAGGCCGGTGCCCGCATCGCGACGCACTTGTTCAACGCGATGCCGCCGCTGCACCACCGCGAGCCGGGACCGGTCGGCGAGCTGCTGGCCGACGAGCGGGTCGCCGTCGAGCTGATCTGCGATCTCGTGCACCTGCACCCGGCGGTCGCCCGGTTGGCGGCGAGCGCCGCGGGACCGGCGCGCACCCTGGCCGTCACCGACGCGATCAGCGCCGCCGAGGCCGGCGACGGCACGTTCGACCTGGGCGGGCTGGCGGTCACGGTCGACGGCGGGCAACCCCGGCTGGACGACGGCTCCCTGGCGGGCAGCACGCTCACCATGGACCGCGCGTTCCGCAACCTCGTGCAGCACTGCGGGCTGAGCGCGGCCGATGCCGCGGCGGCCACCGCGTCGAAGCCGGCGGAGGTGCTCGGTCTCGACGCGCGGATCGGGTCGATCGCCCCGGGCAAGCGGGCCGACCTCGTCGTGCTCACCGAGGAGCTGCTGCTGCGGCACGTGATGCGGGCGGGGACGTGGCTAGACTGAGACCGATGGAGCCGGGACCGAGGAGTTCGGAGCGCAACGGGCTGTCGGACGATCACATCGCCGCCGCGCTGCGCGGCTACGCCGGGGGGTCCGCGGGACCCGGCGGGGCGGCGGAGTCCGCCGGGGCGGCGCCCGCGCCCGGCCGCGGGCGGTCGCGGCCCCCGGCCGCGGGGCTGCTGCTGTACGCGCTGCTGCTGGGGCTGGCCGCCGGGGCCTGCTGCGCGGCGGTGACGCTGCTGTAGTCGGTCGCGTCCACTTCGGCCGAAGAGCCGAGGAGAACCTCCGCGATACCGGCCTTTCAGCCGAGGCAGTACCGCCCGCACGGCCGGGCTCCGCGCTCCGCCCACGCGGATGATGGGGATCGTGCCCGTTCCGCAGCCACACCGGCGTCCCGAGTCCTCGCAGCACCCCGACCCCCGCTGGTCTTCCGCCGCGTCACCCCGCCGCTGTTCCGGCGGGGTGACGCAGCCGCTCACGACCGCCGGGACCGGTGACCGCTCCGCCGCGGCCGCGGAGCGGCTGACCGAGCTGGACGTCCTGCGCGCGGTCGCCCTCGCCGGGATCCTGTTCGTCAACATCCCCCCGGTCATGCGGATGACCGGGGTGGTGGACGGCGAAGTGCTGCCGGCGCGGCACGTGCTGGACCTGCTCGTGCAGCAGCGGTTCTTCCCGATCTTCTCGCTGCTGTTCGGGGTGGGCTTCGGCATCTTCCTGAGCCGCTCCGCGGCGCGGGCGGCGCGTCCGCGGGTGCTGCTGCTGCGGCGCCTGCTCGTCCTCGGCGCCCTGCACCAGCTCCTGCAGCCGGGTGAGGCGCTGCTGCCGTACGCGATCGTCGGCCTGGTGGTGCTGCTTCCGCTGAGCTTCGCGCCGCGGTGGGTGAACCTGCTGGGCGGGGCGGTGCTGCTCGGCCTCGCGGTCGTCTTCGGCGGCGGGATCGCGCTGATCCCGGGACTGCTCCTCATCGGTGCCGCGCTCGGTGGCGGAGCCATCGCGCGGGTGCTGCGCTGCGATGTCCGGTATCTGGGCGCGGTGGCCGCGGCAGCGGCCGCGCTGGCGGTCGGCACGAACCTCTGGCAGGAGCAGGCCCCGCTGTCGGCCGGTTTCACCACCTCCTCGGGGGTGGCGGGCTGTGCACGGCGGCGGTCTACGTCACCGGGACGCTGCTGGTGCTGCGCACGCCCGCAGGGGGAGCTGTCACCCGCGCGTGCGCGCCCGTGGGGCGGATGGCGTTGACCAACTACGTCACGGCGACGCTGCTGTTCGTCCCGCTCGGCCACCTGTTGGGGCTGCACGGCGCTGAGCGGTGGGGGCTCATGGCGGCGCTGGCCGCGGGGATCTTCTGCGTCCAGTTCGGGTGGAGCCACCTGTGGCTGCGCCACTTCCGCTACGGCCCGCTGGAGTGGGTGTGGCGGTGCCTCACCTGGTGGCAGGTCGTTCCGCTGCGGACCGGCAGGTGTGCGGAGGTGTCCTCGACGACTGCTCCGGGAGGTCGCGAACGGGCGACAGCCGGGGCGTGATCTCGTCCTGCGAGAGGACCTCCGCGACCGGTGCGGATCCGCACGCCGCACGGCGGGGAGCTCGTCGACCAGGGCGAAGATCCGCACCGGCCACACGTGCCAGGAGAGGGAGACGAACACCGCGATGGTGGCCAGGATGACTGCCGATTTCAGCACGACGAGGGTGCACCACACGCGGTCCGCCACGGCACGGTCCTGGGCAGGCTTGCCGCCTCCGTTTCACCCGGTCGTACCGGTCAGCTGCCGGCCGCGTCTGGTCCCTCGGCGGTTCCGGGCCTGCGCGGTGCCGCGCCGCGCGCGGTGTCCGGTGCGCGTCAGCGCGTTCGGCCGGGGGCGTCAGGCTCGGGAGGGCCACCAGTTCCCCCTCCCGAGCAGCCGCACCATGGCCGGGATCAACAGCGTGCGCACCACGAAGGTGTCCAGCAGCAGTCCGGTTCCGATGGTGAAACCGATCTGCGCGAGGATGTCCACGCTGCCGAAGATCATCGCGAACATGCTCGCGGCGAAGATCACTCCGGCAGTGGTGATCACGCTTCCGGTGGCGACCATGGCGCGCGCCGTCCCGTTCTCCGGGTCGTGCGCGTTCTCCTCGCGGATGCGGGAGATGAGCAGCAGGTTGTAGTCGGCACCGACCGCCACCAGGATCACGAACGTCACCGGGGCGACGCTCCAGCTCAGGTCGGTGCCGATCCAGTGCTGCCACACCAGCACGGAAATCCCCGTGGCCGCGGCGTAGGTGAGCACGATCGACAACATCAGGTAGATCGGGGCGAGAACGCTGCGCAGCAGCAGCACGAGGATCACCAGCACGGTGACCAGCGCGAAGGCGGCGAACAGGGCGAAGTCGTGGTCAACGGCGCGGTGCAGGTCCCGGTTGTTGGAGCCGATGCCCGTTTGCGAGATCCGCGCACCGTCCAGGGAGGTCCCGCGCAGGGCCTGCTCGGCGCTGTCGTTGATCTCGCCGCTGGTGCGCATCGCCGCCCGGCCCATCGGGTTCTCGTCGTAGAGCACCATCAGGCGCGCGGTCCTGCCGTCCTCGGACAGGAACATCTCGTCGGCCGTGGCCATCTCGGAGCCGCGCGCGGTCCGCTCCGGCAGGTAGAAGCCGTTCAACGCCGGATCCGCGGGGTGCGCGCCCATCTTCTTCAGGTGCTCGGCCGCGTCGCCCAGTCCCCGCGCGAGCTCCTCGATGGAGCCGGCGGGACGCGGGGCGTTGCCCGACCGCCCGGTTTCCCCGGACTGCCCGGTGTTCCCCGGTTGCGGGGCCCCCGGCGACTGCTCCGAGCCGATGACGGCGGCGGCGCCGCCCGCCAGCCGGTCAGCCCCCCGGGCGAGCTCGTCGGCTCCGGTCTCGGCCTGGCCGAGCTGCTGCTGGAACTGCTGCTGGCCCGCGGCGAGCCGGTGCATCCCCTCGCTGGCGGCGACGAGTCCCGCGTGCAGTTGCCGTGCCCCCTGCTGCAGGTTCTCCCCTCCGCCGGCGAGGCGCTGCGCCGCGTCGCGGGCGCGGGCGATCCCGGGCAGGAGTTCGTCGCGCTGCGCGGTGAGCACCTCCCGAACACCGTCCCGGGCCTCGGAGCAGGCGGGGTCGACGTCGCAGAGCGGGTCCTGCTCGAGCGCGGCGACCGACTGCTCGAGCCCGCCGACGGCGACCTTCACCTGGTCGTGCGTCATGTCCAGGGTGGTGGCCAGCAGCCGTGCACCCCGGGCCAGCTGGGCAGCGCCGTCGGCGTTGCGCTGCGCCCCGCTCGTACCGTCGTCGATGCCGCCGGAGACGTCCTCGAGCCCCGCCAGCAGCTCGTCGGACTGCTGCCGGGCCCGGTCGATGCCGTCGGCGAGCTCGGCGGCACCACCGGCGAGGTTGTCAGCGCTGCCGGCGAGGCCGTCGACTCCGCTGGTCAGCCGGTCGACGTTCGCCCCGGCCCGTTCGAGCCGGTCGCCGATGCGTCCGGTCTGCTCGCCGGTGGAGGCCGCGGCGATCGGTGTGCCGGACGGACGGGTGACACCGCGGACCGAGGCGACACCGCCCGTCTTGGCCACGTTGGCCGCGGCGGTTTCCAGCGCTGCCAGGTCCTGCGCGTTGCGCAGGTCGTGGTCGGAGTGGATCAGCACGTACTCCGGGAAGAGCTCCTCGTCCGGGAAGTGGCCGGACAGGGCGTCGAATCCCCGGTTGCTGTCGGTCGAGGCCGGCTGCACGGCGCGGGTGTCGAATCCTTCGCGCAGGTCGGCGTAGAACGGTGCGAGCACCCCGAGCAGGGCCAGCCCGGCGAGCAGGACGACGGCGGGGCGCCGCATCACGTGCCGCGCCGTCCCGCGCCACCACCGGCTGTCGGTGCGGTCGCGGGCGCGTTCGAAGCCGCGCGCGGCGACGAAGCCGAGCAGCGCCGGCGTCAGGGTCAGCGCAGCGATCAGCGTGACCGCGAGCGAGACGGCCAGGGCGGGGCCGGTGGTGCGGAAGAAGCTGACGTCGGCCAGCGCCATCCCGGAACAGGCGACGATCACGGTGAAGGCCGAGGCGGTGATCACGTGCCCGATGCGACTCACCGCCCCGGTGACGGCCTCGACGGGACACGCTCCGTCCCGTTTCAGTTCGAGGTACCGGTTGATCACGAACACGTTGTAGTCGGTGCCCGCCCCGAGCACCACCGCGGTCAGGAAGGCCGTGGTGAACGTGGACACGGGGAACAGGTGCAGCCCGCACAGCGCGGTCACCGCCCGCGCGGTGGCCAACGAGATGCCCACCATGGACAGCGCGATGCCGGTGACGACCACTGAGCGGTAGATCAGCAGCAGGATGGTCGTGATCAGCACGACTGCCACACCGGTGATCGCGACCATGCTGCTGTTCATCTCGGCCTGCATGTCGGCCGCGGAGGCGGCGGGGCCGGTCACGTGGACGCGCAGGTCGTCCGGGCGTCCCTGCTCGGCGCGCTGGCGGATGTGCTCGATCTGCTCGGTGGCCCGCGGCGACCCGTTGGCTCCCCGCAACCCCACCGGCACGTACGTGGCCTTGCCGTCCTCGCTGGACAGCGCCGAGGACAACCGGGGCTGGGAGGCCTGGTCCTGCACGGAGACCACAGCGGGGTCGCGGCGCAGGTCCTGCACGAGGTCGGCGCAGTACTGCCGGTCGGCGCGGGTGATGCCACCTTCGTCGACGAACGCGAGGAACACGGTGGTGTTCGCGCCACCGCCGCCGAACTGCTCGTCCATCTGCGGCAGCGCGCGCACCGACGGCGAGTCCGCCGGAATCATCGGGCTCGAGTCCCGCGCCGTGACCTGCTCGATCTGCGGCACGGCCGCGTTGAGCGCGCCGGCCGCGAGCAGCCACAGCAGCACCACGATCCCGCGCCTGCGGACCGTCGCCCGGCCGATCAAACCGAAGAACCCTCGCCCGTCGTTCGTCGTCATCGCGCCGATACCACCGTCGTGATCCCCGTTCCTCGTCGCGGTCGAGTGGCCGGCTTCGCCGCCGGAGCGGCTCGGCGGCCGTGCCGCGTCCACCACCGCACAACCAGAACACTGTTATACAACGCAGTTATAAGGAGCTGTCAAGCGGACCCACCAACGCGCCAGCCGCATTCCCGCTCGGCGGATTCCGCCAGCGGCGGCGGCACGGCGAACAGCGATCGGCCCGCGGAGCTCAACGCCACCACCCGCTCGGCGACGACGCGTCCGCACTTCGCCGGAAGCCGCCGCAGCCCCTCCGCGGTCGAGCAGCAGCCGCGAGGTCGTTCCGACGTCGCGGGACAGCGCGCACGCCGCCGGAAGCCCCGCGATGCCACCTCCGCTCACAGCCACTCGCGCGCCCGAATCGCCCCTCCCGCCCCGATCGGTGCGATGCGTCATCGCCCGCACAGGGAGCTCCGACGGCGCGCGGGCACATCCGGTCGCACATTTCCGCGCGGACGCCTCGACTCCACCGGAGGCGCGCGGGCCTCCCTTGCCAAGCATGTAAAACGTCGTTATATTCATTGCGTCTCGGGGCTCTCGCCCGCATCAGCGCGTCCGGCCCAGCAACGAGGAGGTCGCCGTGACCATCGCCGGCAGAATCAGGGCCTTCAAGGGGAGGACCAGTCCCACGGCGGAACTGTGCGCCGTGGTCCGCGCGGCAGAGACCCGGCGTCCGCGCGGCAGCAGACTGCTCAACGATCCGCACGCCCGATACTTCCTGCACAACTGGCGCTTCCGGTTCGCGCACGCGTTCGGCGCGCTCGGCTTCGGCGTCAGTCGCGCCGACAAGCGCTACACCGGGCTGCTGGCCGAGATCGTGCTGCGGCACCGGCACTGCGACGAGGCCATCGCCGCCGAGCTCGCCGGCGGATGCCGCCAGGTCGTCGTCCTCGGAGCGGGCTACGACACGACGGCGCTGCGCAACGACTTCGCCTCCGGCACGGTGGTCTACGAGGTCGACAAGCCGGACACGCAGGCGGAGAAGATCGGGATCCTGCGCCGGAACGGCCTGCGGTCGAAGCAGTCGGTGCGCTACGTCAGCTGCGACTTCGACGCGGGCGACGACCTCGCCGAACGCCTGCTCAGTTCGGGATTCGACCCGGACGGTCCGTGCGTGGTGCTGTGGATGGGCGTCACCTACTACCTCTCCCGCGAGGGAGTTCTGTCCACACTGGCCAAACTGGGCCGCGTCTCCGCTCCCGGGAGCACCCTCGTGCTCGACTACATCGACCGCTCCGTCGTCGACGGATCACACGCGCACGACGGTGCGCAGCGGGGCAAGGAACTCGTCGCCAGCGGCGGCGAACCGTTCACCTTCGGCCTCGACCGAGCCGACGTCGATCCCTTCTTCACCACCGAAGGCTTCGCTGTGGACCAGCACCACAGCGTTCCCGGATTGCTGGAGATCTACGGCGATACCAACGATTTCTGGCTCACGACGGCGGATTTCATGGGTGTGCTCACGCTTCGGCGCACGGGCGGCGCGGGATGATCCCCTCGTGGTCACCGCCGTCCGCTTCCGCGGCGGAGGTCTCCGGCACGTCCGCGACCGGCTGCAGCCCGCCGACGGCGGGGCCACGGGCCGTGGACGACACCGGAAAAGGCGGGATCAGGCGCGCGGGCGATGCGCAGCGGCCGAGGCGGCGATCCGCTCCGGGTCGTCCCCCAGCCCGCGGAGCAGGTTCTCCCCCATCGCCAGCAGCACCTGGTTCGCCGCATCGCCGAACTGGTGGAAGTGCCCGGACAGTTCGAGCGTCACGTAGCCGTGCAGGATGCTCCACAACTGCGCGGCGACGCGATCCGGGTCCGCGGGGCGGATCCGCCCCGCGTCCACGGCGCGCTCGGCCGCCCCGACGAGGTGGAGGTAGGCCCGCGGCACGTCCTGCCGTTCCGCGGTGGAGCCGCCCTCCTCGGCAGGACCGCCCTCGCCAGGAGCGCTCGGCCCCTCACCGGGTGGGCTCGGCGCGGGCCGGTAGCCGCCGGGAGCGGCGAGGCCGAACATCAGGTCGTACAGGTGCGGGTTGGCGTGCGCGAAGCCCCGGTAGGCGAACGCGAGGCTGGTGATGTCCGCGATCGGGTCGTCGGTGACCGCGACGTCCGCCAGCCGGGCGGACAGCTCGCGAAAACCCTCGTCGGCCACGGCGCGCAGCAGCTGCGGCATGCCGCCGAAGTAGTGGTACACGGCCATCGTGGACGCGCCGATCTCGCGCGCCAAGCGCCGCGCCTGCACCGCCGACGGCCCCTCCGCGGCGAGCAGGTCGACGGCCGCCTCGACCAGACTGCGGCGCACCCTGTCGGCCTTCGACTCCGTCATCACCCTGCCCACCACGCGACTCGCCGCCTTGCGTTAAAACTTTGTTATACCAGAAGGAGGGGGTCCCCGTCCACCGGCGCCCGCGGACGGCAGCGCCGGGCGCTCACCACGCCGTGTCCGGGTCGGCGTGCTGGGACACCCAGGTGTGCATGACGACTCCCGCGGCCACGCCCGCGTTGATCGACCGCGTCGAGCCGAACTGCGCGATCGACACGACCAGGTCGGCCGCCTCCCGCGCGTCCGAACGCAGCCCCGGGCCTTCCTGGCCGAACAGCAGCACGCACTCCCGCGGCAGCGCGGTGCGCTCGATCGGCTGCGCCCCGGCCGAGTTGTCCACGGCCACGACGGCCAAACCGCGCTCCTCGGCGAACCGCCGCAGCTCGGCCACGTCCGGGTGGTGGTGCACGTGCTGGTACCTGTCGGTGACCATCGCCCCGCGCCGGTTCCACCGGCGGCGCCCGACGATGTGCACCGCCTCGGCCAGGAACGCGTTCGCCGTGCGCACCACCGTGCCGATGTTGTGGTCGTGCTGGAAGTTCTCGATGGCCACGTGGAACGGGTGCCGCCGCCGGTCGAGGTCGGCGACGATCGCTTCCCGCCGCCAGTACCGGTACGCGTCGACCACGTTGCGGCGGTCGCCGTGCTCCAGCAGCTCCGGGTCGTAGCGCTCGTCCTCCGGCCACCGCCCCTGCCACGGCCCCACGCCGACCGCCGTGCCCCACTCGGTGGGACCGACCTCACCGGCGCCCAGCGCGTCCTCGCTCATGCCAGTCCGAGATCGGCGAGCCCGAGCAGGGAGCGGTAGGGCAACCCGGCGTCCTCGATGACCTCGCGCGCGCCCGTGTCGCGGTCCACCACGGTGGCCACACCGGCGATGTGCGCACCGGCCTCGCGCAGCGCTCCCACCGCGGTGAGCACGCTCCCGCCGGTGGTGGAGGTGTCCTCGACGGCGAGCACGTGCGCCCCGGTGACGTCCGGCCCCTCGATGCGCCGCTGCAGGCCGTGGGTCTTGGCGTCCTTGCGGACCACGAACGCGTCCAGCGGCTCCCCGTCGGCGTGCATCATCGCCGAGGCCACCGGGTCCGCCCCGAGCGTGAGCCCGCCGACCCGGGTGAACGACCAGTCGGCGGTGAGCTGCCGCAGCAGACCGCCGATCAGGTGGGAGGCGCGGTGGTGCAGCGTCGCCCGCCGCAGGTCCACGTAGTAGTCCGCCTCCTTGCCGGAGGACAGGGTGACCCGGCCGTGCACGACGGCCAGTTCGGTTACCAGGCGCGCGAGCTCGGCTCGCTGCTGCTCATCGACTGCGACCACGAGTTTCCAGGGTAACGCCGGGCAGCAGCGCCCTCGTGCCCGCTCCCCGGACGCTCACGTGCGGTCCGGCGCCGCCCGCTCCACGATCCGCCGCTGCAGCGGGAACGGCACGAGCCTGCCCGCTCCCACGAGCGCCTTGTACTGCCAGCCGGGCACGGAGACGGCCCTGCCGCGGCGCAGGTCCGCCAGGGACTCGTGCACCACCCGGTCGGCCGACAGCCACATCGGCCTCGGCAGGCCCTTCATGTCCAGCCCGGCGCGCTGGTGGAACTCGGTGCGCGTGAACCCGGGGCACACGGCCGCGACCCGCACGCCCGAACGGGCCAGGGACATGGCCAGCCCCTTGGAGAACATCAGCACGTACGCCTTCGTGGCCGCGTAGGTGGAGCCGGAGGCGGGGAAGAACGCGGCGACGCTGGACACGTTGAGCACGTCGCCGCGGCCGCGCTCCCGCATCCCGGGCACGGCGGCGCGGGTCAGGCGCAGCACGGCGGTGACGTTGACGTCGACCTGCGTGCTCAGCTCGGTCGGATCGAGGTCCCAGAAGGCCCCGGAGGTTCCGAATCCGGCGTTGTTCACCAGCAGGTCCACGGGGCGCGCCCGGTCGTCCAGCCGCTTCTCCACCGCGGCGAGGTGCTCCTCCTCGGCGAGGTCGGCGGGCAGCACCTCGACGGCGACGCGGTGCCGCTCCCGCAGCGAGGTGGCGAACTGCTCCAGCCGTTCGGCGTCGCGGGCGACGAGGACCACGTCGTGGCCTTCGGCGGCCAGCCGGCGGGCGTAGGCCCGGCCGATGCCAGCGGTGGCTCCGGTGACGAGTGCGGTCGGCATGCCCACAACCTACCGAACGCCGGCCGCCGCACCGACGCCTCGTGCGAGCGCCGGGGCGGTGGTGCGGACGCGCCGCCGACCCGCGGAGCCCCTCAATTGCCGGCCCCCTCGCCCGGGACGGACTCGACCGGCTCCTCGCCGTCGGTGTCGAACGGGTCCACCAGGTCCGCGACGTCACCGAGGGACTGCAGCAGCTGCTCCAGCCGCTCCGGCACGGCCTCGTCGATGTCCAGCGCCGCCACGACCCAGTCGTTCTCCAGCCACACCACGGTGACGTCCTCGCCGGCGCCGTCCACGGCGCCGGTCAGCTCGGAGGTGAGCAGCGGGCGCGCGGTGGCCACGTCGGTGACGAACGCGTAGCGCTGCCCCACCGGCCCCAGCAGGTCCAGTCCGGACTCCTGCGGCACCGGGACGTCCGGTAGCCACAGCTCCAGCACGGCCGAGACGGGGCGCCGGCACCGCAGCGCGACGAGGGTGGCGACACCGCGGCCGCCCTCCTCCAGGTCGAGGACGTAGACCTGGCGCCGGCCGTCCGAGGTGAACGTGGTGCCGGCGACGATGTCGGTGGCGTACGGCGAGGAGTGCTGCGCGAGCATGCCGCGCTCCCAGCGGGTCGGCAGCACCTGGTCCGCTTCCGCGAACTGCCAGCCGCGCAACGTCGCCCACCGGCGGCGTTCCCTGTTGTTCGCGCCGCGCCGCTTGCGGTCGACGAGCAGCAACGTGCCGCCTGCCGCGACGGCGACGGCGGCGATGACGAACCACAGCCAAGCTGGTATGCCCACACGCGCAGGGTAGCCGGGGCCGCACCGGAGCTGTCGATCACCTGGGCGTTGCGCGCGATCGCCCCCGGGCTGCGCGCCCGGGGCGTGTCGGGCGCGGCCGGCCCGCTGGCCCGCTGTCCCTCCTCCGGCGGACAGGCACCCGCCCGGGCCGGAGCCCGGGTCTCGCACCCGGGGTGGGCATGTCGCGGGAAATGCCCGCCCCGTCCGACGCGCCCGGGCGGATGCGGCACCGGGCGAGCGGGCACCGCAGGACGAGGACCGCTGCCGCGCGGGGTACCAGCGGTGATGGTGTCGCGGATGACCTGGCCGAGACCGGGGCACCAGCGGCGGGGAGGGCTCAGGCCGCCTGCTGCTCGGACGCGCGCTGGACGGTCAGACCGACGCCCTCGTCATCGGTGTCCACACGGACGGTGTCGCCTTCGCGGATCTCGCCGGAGAGCAGCTTCTTCGCCAGGGAGTCCCCGATCGCCGACTGCACCAGGCGCCGCAGCGGCCGCGCGCCGTAGACCGGGTCGAAGCCGTTGAGCGCCAACCAGTCGCGCGCCACCGGCTGCACGTCCAGGGTCAGCCGCCGCTTCGCCAGCCGGTCGCCGAGCATGCGCACCTGGACGTCCACGATGGAGGTGAGCTCCTCGGTGGACAGCGAGTGGAACACGACGACCTCGTCGAGCCGGTTGAGGAACTCGGGCTTGAAGTGCTGGGACACGATCGACCGCACCGCCGCGTCCCGCTCCTGCTCGCTCAGGTTCGGGTCGGCGATGGACTGCGAGCCGAGGTTCGACGTGAGCACGAGGATCGTGTTGCGGAAGTCCACCGTGCGCCCCTGCCCGTCGGTGAGCCGGCCGTCGTCGAGCACCTGCAGCAGCGCGTCGAACACGTCGGCGTGCGCCTTCTCCACCTCGTCGAGCAGCACCACCGAGTAGGGCCGCCGCCGCACCGTCTCGGTGAGCTGGCCGCCCTGCTCGTGACCGACGTATCCCGGAGGTGCGCCGACGAGCCGCGCGACCGAGTGCTTCTCGGAGTACTCGCTCATGTCGATGCGCACCATGGCGCGCTCGTCGTCGAACAGGAACTGCGCCAGCGCCTTGGCCAGCTCGGTCTTGCCGACGCCGGTCGGGCCGAGGAACAGGAACGACCCCGTGGGGCGGTCCGGATCGGACACTCCGGCGCGGGAGCGCCGCACCGCGTCGGAGACGGCGCGCACGGCCTCGGCCTGCCCGACGACGCGTGCGCCGAGCGCGTCCTCCATGCGCAGCAGCTTCGCCGTCTCCCCCTCGAGCAGGCGGCCCGCGGGGATGCCGGTCCACGAGGCGACCACATCGGCGACGTCGTCCGGCGTGACCTCCTCCTGCAGCATCGCGCGGCGCTCGTTCTGCTGCGCCGTGGCCGTTTCGAGTTCCTTCTCCAGGCCGGGGATGCGCCCGTAGCGCAACTCCGCGGCCTTGGCCAGGTCGCCGTCGCGCTCGGCGCGCTCGGACTCGCCGCGCAGCTGCTCCAGCCGCGTCTTCAGGTCGCGCACGGTGTCGATGGACTCCTTCTCGCCCTGCCACCGCGCGGTCAGCGCGGAGAGCTCCTCCCGCTTGTCGGCCAGCTCGGCGCGCAGCGCGTCGAGGCGCTCCCGCGAAGCCGCGTCCTCCTCCTCGGCCAGCGCCATCTCCTCGATCTCGAGGCGGCGCACGGAGCGCTCCACCTCGTCGATCTCCACCGGGCGCGAGTCGATCTCCATGCGCAGCCGGGAGGCCGCTTCGTCGACGAGGTCGATGGCCTTGTCCGGCAGGAACCGCGCGGTGATGTAGCGGTCGGACAGCTCGGCGGCGGAGACCAGGGCGCTGTCGGTGATCCGCACGCCGTGGTGCACCTCGTAGCGCTCCTTGAGGCCGCGCAGGATGGCCACGGCGTCCTCGGGCCCGGGTTCGCCGACGAGCACCTGCTGGAAGCGGCGTTCCAGCGCCGGGTCGGTCTCGACGCGCTCGCGGTACTCGTCGAGCGTGGTCGCGCCGACCATCCGCAGCTCGCCGCGCGCCAGCATCGGTTTGATCATGTTGCCGGCGTCCATCGCGCCCTCGCCGCCCGCGCCGGCGCCGACGATGGTGTGCAGCTCGTCGATGAAGGTGATGACCTCGCCGGCCGATTCGGCGATCTCCTTGAGCACGGCCTTGAGGCGTTCCTCGAACTCCCCGCGGTACTTGGCCCCGGCGACCATCGCGGCCACGTCCAGCGCGACGACCCGCTTGCCGCGCAGCGATTCTGGCACGTCGCCGGCGACGATGCGCTGCGCCAGCCCGTCGACGATGGCGGTCTTGCCCACCCCGGGTTCGCCGATGAGCACCGGGTTGTTCTTGGTGCGCCGGGACAGCACCTGGACCACGCGGCGGATTTCGGAGTCGCGGCCGATGACCGGGTCGAGCTCGCCGTTGCGCGCGCGTTCGGTCACGTCCTGGCCGTACTTGCCGAGGGCCTGGTAGGTGCCCTCCGGGTCGGGGCTGGTGACGCGGGCGGAGCCGCGGACCTCGCCGAAGGCGTCGCGCAGCGCCTCCGGGGTGGCTCCGTGCCGCTTCAGCAGGTCGGCGATGCGTCCGCCGTCGGCGGCGAGCCCGACGAGCAGGTGCTCGGTGGAGACGTACTCGTCACCGAGCTCGGTGGCCAGCCGCTGGGCGTGCGTGAGCGACCTGACCGCGTCGCGGGACAGCTGCGGTGCGGAGACGGTGGACCCGCTCGCCGCGGGCAGCGATCCGGTGATCTGGTCGAGTTCCTGCCGGACGGTGGCCGGGTCGGCGCCGACGGCGGAGAGCAGCGGCGCGGTCAGCCCGTCGGTCTGCGCCAGCAGCGCACCCAGGAGGTGCGCGGGATCCACGTCCGGGTTGCCGGCCATCGTGGCCGCCTGCCCCGCCGAGGAGATCGCCTGCTGGGTCTTCGTGGTCGGGTTGAACGCGTCCATTCCACCACCTCATCACGTCCTCGCGCCGGCCCCCGCGCGGAGCGGCGCTGCGCGCGGGGCCGCCACCCCGGCGGCGCGAGGAGGGTTGAGCCTGTTCCGCTCAACCCAGATTAGCACCGCGCGCAGCGTTCCGGTCACGCACCGTGGAAGCGCGGATAACAGCGGGAAACGAACAGCGCTCATTTGCTCTCGATGCGGTTTCGCCGGTTGCCGTCGTCACACCCGAATGGTGCACTCCCTCAACATGACGGAAGTGTCCGCCGCGCAGACCCTCGCGGAAACCCCGCAGAGCAGCGCCGCGCGCGACCTCGCGCTCGCGGCAGAACCGACCGGGGTTCTCGGCCACATCGAGAACCTCATCAACAACGCGTTCAACCCCATCTCCGATGCCTTCTACAACTTCGTGATGGGTGAGGTCACGGTCTTCGGGATCTCCTTCCCGTGGATCGTGGCGTGGTTGATCCTCGGTGCGACCGTGTTCACGATCAGCTTCGGGTTCATCCAGTTCCGCGCGTTCAAGTTCGCCATCGACCTCGTGCGCGGCAAGTACACCAGCAAGGAAGAGCCCGGCGAGATCCACCACTTCCAGGCGCTGGCCTCCGCCCTGTCCGGAACCGTGGGCCTGGGCAACATCGCCGGTGTCGGTGTGGCGGTCACCATCGGCGGGGCCGGGGCCACCTTCTGGATGATCCTGGCCGGCCTGCTCGCCATGGCCACCAAGTTCGTCGAGTGCACCGTCGGTGTGCGGTACCGCGAAACCGCCCCCGACGGAAGCATCTCCGGCGGGCCGATGCACTACCTGAAGCTCGGGATCGCCGAGCGCATCCCGAACAGCTTCGGCAGGGGCCTCGGCCGCGTGCTGTCCGTGCTCTCCGCGATCATGATCCTGTTCTTCGCGCTGGCCGGCGGCAACATGTTCCAGGCCAACCAGACCTTCGCGCAGATCCAGAACGTCACCGGCGGCGAGGACGGCGTCCTCGGCTCGGACGGCGCCGCCGTCGGCTTCGGCATCGTCCTGGCCATCATCATCGGCGTCGTCATCATCGGCGGCATCAAGTCCGTCGGCGCGGTGACCAGCCGGCTCGTGCCCGCGATGGCGCTGATCTACATCCTCGCCTGCCTGACCGTCATCGTCATCAACTTCAACCTCGTTCCCGGGGCCGTCGCGGAAATCGTCACCGGCGCGTTCAACCCGCAGGCCGGCTTCGGCGGGGCGATCGGCGTGCTCATCGTCGGGTTCCAGCGCAGCGCCTTCTCCAACGAGGCGGGACTGGGCTCGGCACCGATCGCGCACTCGGCGGTGCGCACGAAGTACCCCGCCACCGAGGGCCTGGTGGCGCTGCTCGAGCCGTTCATCGACACGGTCGTCGTGTGCACCATGACCGCGCTGACCATCGTCATCGCGCAGACCCAGTTCTGGAAGGACGCGCAGGCCACCGCCATCGCCACCGGCGAGGACCCGGACGGCGTCATCGTGACCTCGCACTCGTTCGCCACGGTGCTGCCCTGGTTCCCCGTCGTGCTCGCCGTCGCCGTGGCGCTGTTCGCCATCTCCACGATGATCACGTGGGGCTACTACGGGCAGCGGGCGTGGATGTACCTGTTCGGCCGCGGCGCGGCCAGCAAGCAGGTGTTCAACGCCATCTACTGCGTGTTCGTGGTGATCGGCTCGGCGATGACGCTGACCGCCGTGCTGGACTTCGCCGACGCCGTGCTGTTCGCGCTGGCGCTGTTCAACATCCTCGGCCTGTACATCATGATCCCGGTGGTCAAGGAGGAGCTGAACAAGTACCGCGAGAAGGTGCGCAGCGGAGAGGTCAGCCGCGTCGACACCAAGAGCTGAGCGGGCGCTCGCGCCGGGCGGCAGCTCCTCCGCGCCCGGACGAGCACGAGCGGGGCGGTGGTTCGCGCGAACCGCCGCCCCGCTCGTTTCCTCCATCCCCCGATGGCCGAGCGCACCCCCCGAACCGGTGCACTCGACCACGTCGCGCGGCCCGCGGGCGGCCGCCGCGACGGTTCCCGGCGACCGGATCAGTCCCCGGTCGCGCGGAACCCCCTGCGAGCGCCGGCGCTGCTCACTCGGCGAGGACCGCCTGGATGTCGATCTCCACCTTCAGCGTCGTCCCGATCGCGGCGATGCCGGTGCGCAGCGCCTGGTTGTAGTTCAGGTCGAACTCGTCGCGGCGCAACGTGGTCGTGGCCGTGGCCGAGGCGCGCGTACCGCCCCACGGGTCCGGCCCCACGCCGCCGAACCGGGTGTCCAGGGACACCCGCCGGGTCTGGCCGCACAGCGTCAGGTCCCCCTCCAGGTCCCAGCGGCCCTCGCCGCGCGGGTGCAGGCCGACCGAGCGGAACGTGATCCGCGGGTAGCGCTCGACGTCCAGGAAGTCGGGCGCGCGCAGGTGGTCGTCCCGCATCCGGTTGGCCGTGTCCACGCTGGAGGCGTCGATGACGGCCTCCACCTCGGACTGCTCGATCTGCTCGGCGATCCGGACCTGGCCGCTGAAGTCGGTGAACCGGCCGTGCACGCTGCTGATCCCCAGGTGCCGCGCGGTGGCCTGCACCGAGGAGTGCACCGGATCGATCCGCCACAGCCCGGCGGTGGGCAGCTCCAGCCCGCCCGCGCGGCGCAGCTCGATCTGCCCCAGCGCCGCGGAACTGCCCTCCTGCACGAGCGTGGTGCGGGCGACGGGCTCGTAGCCCACGGCGGTCACGATCGCCGTGTAGGCGCCGGGGCGCAGCCCGGGGGCGACCACGGAACCCTCCGCGTCGCCCTGGACCCGCGCCGTCTGCGCGCCGCCGCCGTCGATCACGGTCAGTACCGCTTCGGGTACCGGCCAACCATCCGCCGCGCACACGGTCGCGCTCACCGCTCCGCCCGCGTCGGTGCGGTGCGCACCGGGTTCCGCGGCCCGGTGTTGGCCGTTGTCCATGACGAACTCCCTTTCTCGAAACCGGGTGGGACTGAGGTGGCCGCGCGGATCGATGGTCGCGTGCTCGGCCGCAGCGGTCCGTCAGGCAAGCGGCGCAGCCGCTTCCTCCCCACGCGCGCAGACCGACCCGACGGGGGGTTCTCCGGCGTCGCCTCGCGAGGACGGCCCCGAAGATGCCGCTCCCGTCCGGGGAGGGTGGTCGGGGGCAGCTGGGAGCAGGTGACTCCCCGATGCCGGGGAGCCACCAGCGAGGCCCCGCCGGAGGTTCCTCCCAGCTGCCCCCACCCCCCGCCCTCAACAGCCAATCCGCGGACTCCCTTACTGACCCTCGGGGTAGCCGAGGTCCACGTCGTGATCCACCTGCTCCCCGTGCAGTTGCAGCGAGCTGGCCGCGGGCGGGAACCCGGTGGTGATCACCGTGTACTCGCCTTCCGACAGGTCGGTGAAGCTGTAGCGGCCCTCCGCGTCCGTGGTCGCCGCGGCGACGACGGCGCCGGTGCCGTCGAGCAGCGTCACCCGCGCGTCGGGGACGGCCACCCCCAGCGCGGCCGACCGCACCACGCCGGACATCTGCGAGCCCGACTGCAGCGCCACGTCGCGCTCGGCGCGCTCCCCGTCGGCGAGCTCCACCTGCGCCGCCACCGGCCGGCACCCGGGCGCGGTCGCGGTCAGCGCGTAGGTGCCGCCGACGAGTTCGCCGATCGCGTAGCGCCCGTCCGGTCCGGTGGCGCCGCTGGCCACGACCTCGCCGCGCACGTCGGTGAGCACCACCATCGCGCCGGCGACACCGCGGTATCCGTTGTGGACGGTTCCGGCGAGCTCGGCGGCCCCGCTGAGCTGCACGTCGTGTCGCACCGGCCGGTCGCTGACCACGACCATCGAGGCGCTGGGCTGGTAGTTGCCACCGGAGGCGATGAGCACGTAGGTCCCGCCGTGGGTGACCTGCAGCCGGAACTGCCCGTGGTCGTCGCTGCGGCCCCGCTCGGCCTGCCGCCCGTTGGCGTCGGTGAGCGTGAGCACCACTCCGGCCACCGCACCGCCGGCCGCGTCGCGCACGGTGCCGTGCACGAAGAGCCCGCCGGCGTCCTCGTGCGCACCGCCCGCGGCGGCGAGGCCCGCCCCGGACCCGTTGGTGCCCGCCGCGGTGTGCACCGGGTCGACGTAGCGGCGGGGCCCGAGCCCGTCGGATCCGGTGGTCCCCTCCACCGCGGACATCACCGCGGTGGGCCGCTCAGCGGCCGGTGCGGACGCGGCGTGCCCCGACCCGCGGGCGGTCGCGTCCGCGTGCGCTCCTGCTGTTTCCTGCGCCGCCACGGGCGTCGCCTCCCCTTCGTCCTCGGTGTGGATCTCGTCCTCGGTGTGGATCGTCGTGCGCAGCGGCACTTCCTTGATGAACAGCACCGCGATGAACGTGACCAGCGCGATGCACGCGGAGATGAAGAACAGGTCACCGATCGCGTCGCCGTAGGACGCCTGCACGACCGTCCTGACGGGCTCGGGCAGCGAGCCCACGTCCAGCGTGCTGCTGCCGCCGCCTCCACCGGAGGCCGCTCCCGCCGGAACGCCCAGCGCGGCCATCCGGTCCTGGATGTAGCCGGCGAGCCGGCTGGCCAGCACCGCGCCGAGCACGGAGACACCGGCCGAACCGCCCAGCGTGCGGAAGAACGTGACCACGGAGGTCACCGAGCCCATGTCGCGGCTGGACGTGGCGTTCTGCACCGCCAGCACCAGGTTCTGCATGAGCATGCCGACGCCGATGCCCATCAGCGCGAGGTAGCAGCCCACCAGCACCAGGTCCGTCTCGTGGTCCATGGTGCTGAGCAGGTACATGGCGACGATCATCACCGCGGCCCCGCTGACGAGGAACGGTTTGATCTTGCCGGTGACGCGGGCGATGATCTGCCCGGACGCCGTGGTGGACAAGAACATCCCGAACACCATCGGCAGGGTCATCAACCCGGCGCCGGTCGGGCTGAACCCGCGGGAGAGCTGGAAGTACTGGCTCAGGAAGACGGTGCCGCCGAATATGGCCGTGCCGACGGCGACCATGCCGACGGTGGCCGCGGAGACGGTGCGGTTGCGGAACATCCCCAGCGGCACGATCGGCTCGCGCACCCGGGTCTCGATGACCAGGGCGATCGCGATCGCGACGAGACCGCCCGCGACGAGCCAGGCCGTCTCCGGCGACCACCACGCGAACTGGTCCCCCGCCAGCGACACCCAGATCAGCAGCGCGCTCACACCGCCGACCAGGAACAGGGCGCCGAACCAGTCGACCTTCACGTCGCGCTTGATCACCGGCAGCTTGAGCACCTTGCCCAGCACGACGAACGCGATCACCGCGATGGGGACGGTGACCCAGAAGCACCAGCGCCAGCCGAGCGGCGAGTCCACGATGACGCCGCCGAGCAACGGCCCCGTCACGGTCGCCAGGGCGAAGGTGGCGCCGATGTAGCCGGTGTAGCGGCCGCGTTCGGACGGCGGGACCATCGCCGCGAGCACGACCTGGGCGAGCGCCTGCAGGCCGCCCATGCCGATGCCCTGCACCGCGCGGAAGCCGATGAGCATGCCCATGCTCTGCGAGAAGCCGCCGAGCACCGAGCCGAGCGTGAAGATCACGATGGCCAGCTGGTACAGCAGCTTCTTGCTCACCAGGTCGGAGAGCTTGCCCCACAGCGGCGTGGTGGCGGTGGAGGTCAGCAGCATCGCGCTGACCACCCAGGCGTACTGCCCCTGGCTGCCGTCGAGGTCGGCGGTGATCCGCGGCAGCGCGTTCGACACGATCGTGCTGCTCAGCATCGCCACCAGCAGGGCCAGCAGCAGGCCGACGAGCCCTTGCATGACCTGCCGGTGCGTCATCGGCCGGTCGGCCTCGCCGCCGCCTGCACCGGTCGCGCCCCCGACGTCCGCCTCCGCGGCCGCGCCCGGCGGGCTCTCCTCCCGGAGCGTCGTGCTCGTCATCGCGTCCCTTTCCTTGGTCATGTGCGCGGCGCTGCCCCGGAGCGCCGCGTGGTCCGATCGGTGGCGGCCGCCTACCGCGCGTTCGCGGTGCGCGCCGAACCGCTGCTCCCGGTGTCCGCTGCGGTGGTCGAGCCGGGTTCCGCCGCGGTGGCCGCGTCGATCTCCGAGCCGGGTTCCGCCGCGGTGGCCGCGTCGGCCTCCGAGCCGGATTCCGCCGTGACGTCCGCGTCGGCCTCCGAGCCGGATTCCGCCGTGACGTCCGCGTCGGCCTCCGCACCGAGTTCCGTCGCGGTGTCCGTGCCGTCCGCCTCGGGGGCCGCAGCCTCGGCAGCCTCCGCGCCGGCAGCGGTGTCCGGGTCCGCCGCATCGGCGGTGCCCGCCCGGTAGAGGGCGGAGCGGCGCTCGGGCAGCTCCTCGGCCTCGGGGAAGGAGTGGCGGCGCAGATCGCGCATCGCCGCGTCCATCAGTCCGGCGAGCTCCTCCACGGACTCATCGTCCCAGTGCACGAGGGCGTCCCTGATCCACTGCGCCTTGCTGCGCTCCAGATCGCGCACCACGCCCTCCCCCTCGGCGGTGGCGCGCAGCAGCGAGACGCGCCGGTCGTCCGGGTCCGGACGCCGGGTCAGCAGCCCGGCCTGCTCGAGTTGCGCGACCTGCCTGCTGATGACGGAGGCATCGACGATGCGGTGGTGCGCGAGATCGGAGGCGCGGCACTCGCCCCGGGCGACGAGCTCGGTGAGCAGGCCGCTCGCGGCATAGGGAATGCGGTCGGTGAACTGGTTCTGCATGGCGAACTGCTTCGTCGCCAGCAGCATCCGCAGGGAGTCCAGCAGCTCGCCGCAGGTTTCGATCTTCGGTCCCATGCCATCATTCCTTTAGTTGCTGTAGTCAACTATAAGGAAAACTGGTTGCATCAAGCAACTGACTTGAGCGTGACGCGCAACACCCGACCCCCGCTCGGCAGCCCCGCCCACCGGGTCGCCGCACGAGCACCGCGCACTCTGGACTCGTTCCAGAGAGCGCAATTTTCATGAAAATTGGAACCCATCCCCACACGGGTGGAGCACAAGTTGTCCACAGGGGCCCGGGTTGTCCCCAGGGCCCCGGCATGTCGGCGGGGTCACGATGGGGTGAGAGGGGCCGTCTGCGCGGCCGGAGCGGGGCTGGCCGCGGCCGGTGAGGGTGCGCGGCGGGGTGCTGGGGCTCAGGTGGCGCTGTTGAGCCACCCGAGCAGCCGTGCGAACTCCTGCAGGTCGTGCGTGGACCAGCTGGCGAACACCGCGCGCAGCCGCTCGCTGCCCTGCTCCTGCACCCGGGTCAGACGCTGCCGCCCCTGCGCGGAGAGCTGGATCAACCGGGCGCGGCCGTCGTCGGGATCGGGAACGCGCTCCAGCAGGTCGAGATCCACCAGCGCGGCGATCTGCCGGCTCACCGTCGACTTGTCCAGCCCGGCGCGCCCGGCCACGTCCATGCCGCGCAGACGTCCCGCGTCGGCGACCATCAGCAGCAGCACGTAGGACTCGGCATCCAGCCGCGGGTGCACCTGCGCGGCCACGCTCGCCGCCATCGACCGCGCGCGGCGGAACAGCAGCGCGAGCTCGCGCTCCACCGCCTCGGCGGCCTCGGTGCGCTCCTCCGCCGGCTCCGCGTCCGGGCCCGCTCCTGAGCCCGAACCCGCGTCCGGCTCCGACCCCACGTCCGAGCCCGAACCCGCGTCCGGCCCCGGGGCCGCACCCGGGCCCGAGGAGCCGTGGTGCTCCGACGCCGCGGCGACCGGTCCGGTCTCGTCCTGCTCGATCACGCTCACCTCACCTGCCGCGCGCCGGCAGTCGACCGGCGACTCCTCACGGGCCGCGCACCGCTCGCACCTGAGCGGCGGTGCGGCGCCCTCCGCGAACACCAACGTAATCGCCGTCCCGGCTCACCCGAACGGCGGCACCCGTTCCCCGGCCGATCCGCGCGACCACGGCGCGCCCGATGGTCAACGCGCTGCGTGAGCAGCGCACGTGGGGACGGTCACTGCTGCCCGCCATCCCCGGTGAACCCGGCCGACAGCTCACCCGAAGGTGGCACCATGGCACACAGGTCCGGGTTCACCGGCTAAAGTCCCCCGCTGTCGGGGATCACGTTGCCCGCAGCGGTGTGCCCAGTTCACGCGTGCAGACCGCCAACCTGGAGACGATCGCGCCTCAACCATGTCAGCGAACGCCGTACTGAACCCCGATCCCTCGCCGGACCCCGAACCGTCCTCGGGCGCGGAGCGCATGGTCCGCCTCATCCGGGAGAGCTGGGCCGCCGTCGAACCGCGGTCCGACGAAGTCGCCCGGTTCTTCTACGGCATGCTGTTCAGCCTCTCCCCCGGCACGCGGGAGCTGTTCCCCGTCAACATGGAGGTCCAGCGCAGCCGACTGCTGCGCGCCCTGGTGCACGTCATCCAGATGGTCGACAAGCCGGACGAGCTGCTGCCGTTCCTGCACCAGCTCGGCCGCGACCACCGCAAGTTCGGCGTGGTCACCTCCCACTACGAGGCGCTCGGCACCGCCCTGCTCGCCGCGGTCAAGCGCTACGCCGGCGACGCCTGGGACGACCAGGTCGAGCGGGCCTGGGCCGAGGCGTACACGGTCATGGCCACGGCGATGTCCGAAGCCGCGGCGGCCGACACCGGCCCCGCCTGGTACGACGGCGAGGTCATCCACCACGAACGCCTCACGCACGACCTGGCGATCCTGCGCGTGCGCCCCGACTACCCCGTGCCCTACCTGCCGGGGCAGTACGTCAGCGTCGAAGCCCCGCAGCGGCCGCGGCTGTGGCGCTACCTCACGCCCGCGAACGCGCCGCAGGACGACGGCTCGATGGAGTTCCACGTGCGCGCCGTGGACGGCGGCTGGACCTCGCGCGCGCTGGTGTGGCACGCGAACCCGGGCGACCGGTGGCGCATCGGTTCGCCGATGGGGCAGCTGTCCGTCGACCGCGGGACCGACGAGAAGGTCCTGATGATCGCCGGCGGCACCGGCCTGGCGCCGATGCGCGCGATCATCGACGAGCTGGCCCAGTACGGCACGAACCCGCGCGTGCACCTGTTCTACGGCGGGCGCACCCGCGAGGACCTCTACGACCTGGACAACCTCTGGAAGACCGCGGCGAGCAACCCGTGGCTGACGATCACCCCGGTCGTGGAGGACGGTTCGGCGCTGCCCGGCGCCGAGCACGGCACGCTCGCCGACGTGGTCGGCCAGCACGGCGACTGGGGCGGTTGGAAAGTCCTCACCAGCGGTTCACCGGCGATGATCCGCGCGACCATCTCGCGCCTGCTCGTCGCGGGCACGCCGCTGGAGAACATCCACTACGACCCGTTCACCATGGACTGAGGGCCCCGCGCTCGCCTTTCGCGGCCGACCAGCGGAGGTTCGGCGGCAGGCGGAGCCCGGGTCAGCCGCCGGTGCGGTCGCCCTTGCGGCGGTCGCGCTTCGGCCGGTCCCCGCCGTCGCCCTGCGCGCGCTCGCGCTGGGGCTTCCACACCACCAGCGCGGTCTCCTGCCGCACCGGCACGAGGTCCCGGCGGTAGGAGGCGTGCACCTGGGCCGCCGCCTGCTCGGCGGCGGCGTAGGCGGCGGCGACCTCCTCGGTCAGCTCGCGGACCTGCTCGCGCAGCGCATCGGCCTCGTTCTCCAGCTCGATGATGCGCTTGATGCCCGCGAGGTTGACGCCCTCCTCCTGGGAGAGGCGCTGCACCTCGCGCAGCAGCGCGATGTCGCGCGGCGAGTACCGGCGCCCGCCGGCGGGGGTCCGGCCGGGGGAAACCAGGCCGAGCCGGTCGTAGCTGCGCAGGGTCTGCGCGTGCATCCCGCACAGCTCGGCTGCCACCGAGATCACGAACATCGGCGTGTCCTCGGTGGCTCCCGCGGGAAAGCCCGCCGGCATGCCTGGTTCGCTTCCCCCGACCATGGCTACCTCCCGAGCAGCTCGTCCAGCTCCCGACGCGGTTCGTGGTCGGACGTCGCCTCCGCGTACGCCTCCAGCGCCTCGGTCGCCTTCTTGTCCAACTTGGACGGAACGGCCACCTGCACGGTCACCAGCAGATCACCGGTGCTGCCGTTCTTGCGTTGCACCCCTTTGCCGCGCACCCGCAGCACGCGGCCGCTGTTCGTGCCCGCCGGAACCTTCACCGAGACCTTCCCGTCCAGCGTCGGCACCGTCAGCTTCGCGCCCATCACCAGCTCCGGGAAGGTGACCGGCGCGGTCAGCGTCAGGTCGTCCCCGGAGCGCCCGAAGACCTTGTCCGGGTTCACGTGCACCACGACGAACAGGTCACCGGCGGCGGCACCGTTCCTGCCCGGTTCGCCCTGGCCGGACAGCCGGATGCGCTGCCCGTCGGTCACCCCGGTCGGGATCCGCACCGTCAGCGTGCGGCTGCGGGTGCTGACGCC
Organism: Salinifilum aidingensis; assembly: GCF_054782015.1. Lineage (NCBI taxonomy): Bacteria > Bacillati > Actinomycetota > Actinomycetes > Pseudonocardiales > Pseudonocardiaceae > Salinifilum > Salinifilum aidingensis. Next base: position 86,589 of record NZ_BAAGTH010000018.1, read on the forward strand.
CTCGCCCCGGCACTCGGTGCACGGGTCGTCGATGTGCTGCCCGCGACCGCGGCAGTCGGGGCACGGCTCGCTGAACGCGAACGCGCCCTGGCTGCGCGTGACCAGGCCGGCCCCCTGGCACGTGGTGCAGGTGCGGATCCGGGTGCCGGGTTTGGCACCGCGGCCGCGGCACGTGCTGCAGGTCGCGGGGCTGGACAGCCGCAGCGGCACCTCGGCGCCCCGCACCGACTCGGCGAAGTCGATGCGCACCTCGGTCTCCACGTCGGTGCCGCGCCGCGGCTGGTTCGCCGTGGTCGCACCGCCCTCGCGGCGGTTGCCGAACAACCCGCCGAACAGGTCACCGAGTCCGCCGGAACCGCCGGAACCACCGCCGAACAGGTCGCCGATGTCGAACCCGGCGCCGCCCGCGCCGGACGGCCCGCCGAAACCACCGGGAGCACCGGACCCGCCGAACCCGCCGGGAGCGCCGAACCCGCCGCCGCCCCCGGCGAACAGCCGGCGCGCCTCGTCGTACTGCTTGCGCTTCTCCGGGTCCGACAGCACCCCGTAGGCCTCGGAGACGGCCTTGAACTTCGCCTCCGCCTTCGGGTCGTTCGGGTTGGCGTCCGGGTGGTTCTCCCGGGCGAGCTTCCGGTAGGACTTCTTGATCTCGTCGGTGGAGGCGTCCGAGGAGACGCCCAGCTCGGCGTAGAAGTCCTTGTCGAGCCACTCCCTAGCGCTCACCGGGCGCCCCTCCCTTCCGCGACGTCATCAGTCCTGCTGGGCCGACTCACCGCCGGCGGTCTCTTCGGCCGGCTCCGCCTGCTCGTCCGAACCCGGCTCGTAGTCGGTCACCGCGACCATCGCGGGCCGCAGCACGCGCTCGCCGAACCGGTAGCCGCGCCGCAGGACGGTGCTCACGGTCGGACCGGAGACCTCGGAGGAGGTGGCGTGCTGCACCGCCTCGTGCATGTTCGGGTCGAACTCCTCGCCCTCCGTGCCGAAGTCCTCCAGGCCCGCCGACCGCAGCGAATCGACCAGCTTGTCCGCGACTGCCTTGAACGCCCCGGTGAGGTCACCGTGGGCATCGGCGCGTTCGATGTCGTCCAGAACCGTGAGCAGGTCCTCGGCCACCCCGGCCTTGGCCGACTGGATCACCGCCTCGCGATCGCGTTCCACCCGCTTGCGGTAGTTCGCGTACTCGGCCGTGACCCGCTGGATGTCGGCGGTCAGGTCGTCGACCTGCTTGCGCAGGTCGCCCTGCTCCCCGTCCGCGGCCTCGGACGCGTCCGAGGCCGGTTCCGCCGGGAGGTCGCCCTCCAGCGTTCCGGAAATGCTCTCCGCCACCTGCGGCTCCTCTCCGGCGCCGTCCGGGGCGCGGCGCTCGCCCGTGTCCGGGTCGAAACGCCGCTTGTCCCGGACGACCACCGGTTCCTGCTCTTCGTCGTTGCGCGCCATCTCCGGCTTGTCCGTCACTTCTTCTGGTCCTCGTCGTCGACGACCTCGGCGTCCACCACTTCCTCGTCCGAGGAGCCGGTCTGCTCGGAACCGGTACTACCAGTCGAAGCACCCGTCGCACCAGAGCCGTCACCGGTCTCGCCGCTGCCCGCGTCGGCGTACAGCGCCTGGCCCAGCGACTGGGACTCGGTGGCCAGCTTCTCGACGGCGGACTTGATCTCGGAGACGTCCTCGCCCTTGAGGGCCTCGTTCACCTCGTTGATCGCGGTGCGGACCTTCTCCTTGGACTCCTCCGGCAGCTTCTCGTCGTTGTCGGAGATGACCTTCTCGGTCTGGTGGACCAGCGACTCCGCCTGGTTGCGGGTCTCGGCCTCCTCGCGGCGCTTGCGGTCCTCCTCGGCGTGGGCCTCGGCGTCCTTGACCATCTGGTCGATGTCGTCCTTCGGCAGCGCCGAGCCGCCGCTGATGGTCATCGACTGCTCCTTGCCGGTGCCCTGGTCCTTCGCCGAGACGTGGACGATGCCGTTGGCGTCGATGTCGAAGGTGACCTCGATCTGCGGCACACCGCGCGGCGCCGGCGGCAGGCCGGTCAGCTCGAAGGTGCCGAGCTTCTTGTTGTGCGCGGTCATCTCGCGCTCGCCCTGGAAGACCTGGATCTGCACCGACGGCTGGTTGTCGTCGGCGGTGGTGAAGGTCTCCGAGCGCTTCGTCGGGATCGTGGTGTTCCGCTCGATCAGCTTGGTCATGATGCCGCCCTTGGTCTCGATGCCCAGGGACAGCGGCGTCACGTCCAGCAGCAGCACGTCCTTGACGTCACCGCGCAGCACGCCGGCCTGCAGGGCCGCGCCCACGGAGACGACCTCGTCCGGGTTGACGCCCTTGTGCGGGTCCTTGCCGCCGGCCATGTCCTTGACCAGGTCGGCCACGGCGGGCATCCGGGTGGAGCCGCCGACGAGCACGACGTGGTCGATCTCGCTGACGTTGATGCCGGCGTCGCGGATGACGGCCTCGAACGGCTTGCGGCACCGGTCCAGCAGGTCCTCGGTGATCCGCTGGAACTCGGCCCGGGAGAGGGTCTCGTCCATGAACAGCGGGTTCTTGTCCGCGTCCACGGTGATGTAGGGCAGGTTGATGCTGGCCTGCGCGGAGCTGGTCAGCTCGATCTTGGCCTTCTCCGCGGCCTCCCGGATGCGCTGCATCGCCATCCGGTCGTTGGTCAGGTCGATGCCGTTGGACTTCTTGAACTTGTCCACCAGCCACTCGACGATGCGCTCGTCCCAGTCGTCACCGCCCAGGCGGTTGTCACCGCTGGTGGCGCGGACCTCGACGACGCCCTCGCCGACCTCGAGCAGGGACACGTCGAACGTGCCGCCGCCGAGGTCGAAGACCAGGATGGTCTCCTCCTTCTCGTTCTTGTCCAGCCCGTAGGCCAGCGCGGCCGAGGTCGGCTCGTTGACGATGCGCAGCACCTCGAGGCCGGCGATCTGCCCGGCCTCCTTGGTGGCCTGCCGCTGGGAGTCGGAGAAGTAGGCCGGAACGGTGATGACCGCTTCGGTGACGTCCTCGCCCAGGTAGGACTCGGCGTCGCGCTTGAGCTTCTGCAGCACGCGCGCGCTGATCTCCTGCGGGGTGTACGCCTTGTCGTCGATGTCCACGGACCAGTCCGTGCCCATGTGGCGCTTCACCGACCGGATGGTGCGGTCGACGTTGGTGACCGCCTGGTTCTTCGCCGGCTGGCCGGTGAGGAGCTCACCGTTCTTCGCGAACGCCACGATCGAAGGCGTGGTCCGCGAGCCCTCGGAGTTGGCGATGACCGTCGACTCGCCGCCCTCCAGGACGGAAACGACGGAGTTGGTCGTTCCGAGGTCGATACCGACCGCTCGCCCCATGTCTGCGTTCCTCCTGCTTCATACCTGTGCGCCCAGGGGCCCACAAACCCTTGAGCCTTGCCTACTCAAGTCGTACCGGCGCACCGCGTCCGCCGTCAAATCGACTTTGAGCGACCGGGGCTCAATCTTCCTGATCGAGCAACGTCTGACCAGGGAGGATTGTTCCCGCGGGCAAGCAGGGGAGAGGCGCGGCGCTCCGGCGGGGCCGGGGTGCCGCTACTGCGCGGAGGGGCGGACGGTGATCGCCCCGGACCCGGTGCTCAGCTCCAGCAGCCGGGAGGAGCGCGGGTCCTGCGGCACGGCCACGGAGGTTCGGCCGCTGCCGGTCTCGGCCCGCACGTCGTAGCCCCGGTGCGGCACCGCGAGGTCGATGGCGCCGCTGCTCACGTCCACCCGCACGCGCCGCGGGTCGAGCAGGTCGAGCCGGGCCGCGCCGGAACCGCTGCGCGCGGTGACCTCCGCACCGGCCAGCCGCCGCCCTTCGACGTCGCCGCTGCTCGTCTCCAGGTGCACCCGGCCGCGTGCGTCGGCGAGGCGGACGTCCCCGGAGCCGCTGCGCGCGGTGACCCGCTCGCCGCGCAGGTCGTTGGCGTCGATGCCGCCGCTGCTGGTCTCGGCCTCCACCGGTCCGGCCACGTCGGTCAGCCGGACCTCCCCGGAACCGCTGCTGGCGGTGACGCCGCCGGCGACGTCGGAGGCGTCGATCGAACCGGAGCCCACGCGGGCGTCGACGTCGCGCACGCCGCGCAGGTGGAGGTCGCCGGAGCCGAGCTCGCCGCGCACGGCAGCGCGCTCCGGCAGGACGACCCGGTAGTCGACCCCGCACCACGTGCCGCAGTCCGCGTCGAGCACGAGCGTGCTGCCCTCGACGCGGAACCGCGGGTGCCCGGACGGGTCCGCGAACGGCCAGTACCAACCGCGCTCGGACTGCTCGACGGAGGCCTCGGCCTGCGCCGAGCGCGTGATCGCGACCGAGCCGCTGCCACCGGCGAGGCGCACGGCCTCGATGCCCCGCAGCGGGTACCGCTGCGTGCGCTCGTCCCGGGACAGCAGGTCGTAGCCCAGCACCCCCAGGCCCAGCAGCACGAGCACCACACCGGCGATCGCGAGTCCCGTTCGCATCTCGCACTCCTCCGTCCTGCGCCGTCACCGGCGAGCCTAGGGCCGCGGGCACCCCGCGCACCTCCGGGACATCCCGGGGTGTTCCCGGAGAGCCGGTCCCCGGGGTCGGGGCCGGGCCCGTGGCCGGATCCCCGGCAGGCCGAGGAGTGCTACCCGAGCGGTTCCGCGGCGTCCCGGAAGGCGGCGAGCGCCTGCTCGTCGAAGAGCACGAAGCGGACCTGCTCCACCTCGCTCGGGGTTTCCCGCACGGTGCGCAGCGCGATCCCGGCGGCTTCGCCGAGCGGGTAGCGGTAGATGCCGGTGGAGACGGCCGGGAAGGCGATGCTGCGCGCGCCGAGCTCGTCGGCCACGCGCAGCGATTCGCGGAAGCACGAGGCCAGTAGCTCGGAGCGGTCCACCGAGGCCGCGTAGGTGGGGCCGACGGTGTGGATCACCCAGCGGGCGGGCAGGTTCCCCGCGGTGGTCCCCACGGCCTGCCCGACCGGCAGGCCGTCCGGCAGGCGCTCGGCCCGCAGCTGCTCGCACTCGCGCAGGATCTCCGGACCACCGCGGCGGTGGATCGCCCCGTCGACGCCCCCGCCGCCGAGCAGGGAGCTGTTGGCGGCGTTGACGACCGCGTCCACCTGCTGTTCGGTGATGTCGCCCTGGAGGATCGTGATGCGCATGCGCACAGTGTGCCGCCGCCGGAGCGCCGCCGCGCGGGCGCCCGGCGCGCGCGGCAGCGCGGTGCTCCACCGGGGCGCGCGGTGCTCAGCTCAGCTCGGCACCCGGCCGCATCAGCCGGCGCAGCGCGGGCTCGACCTCGGCCACCGTCGGCGGCTCGTCGGCGAGCAGGGCCTGGATGAGCAGGCCGTCGACGGCCCACAGCAGCGCCCGCTCACCGGCCTCGTCGACGTCCCCGGCGAGGTACCCGGCGGTCGCCTCGATCCACCGCCGCGCGGCCGGGCGCAGCGCGGGGCGGCGCGCGGCGAGCAGGTACAGCTCGTACTCGGCGATGGTCTGCTCCCGGTTGTCGCGCACCATCGCGACGAGCAGTTCGGCGACCACGCGCGGCCAGTCCTCGCGGGACCGGGCGCGGGAGAGCCGCTCGAGCTCGGCGAGCAGGTCGTCGACGCAGTCCAGCAGCGCGGCCACGAGCAGCTCGTCGATGCCGTTGAAGTAGTAGGCCACCGACGCGGGCGGCACGCCCGCTTCGCGCGCGGCGTTGCGGTGGCTCACGGCGGCGACGCCCTCGCGCGCGAGGAGCCGGCGGGTGGCGTCGATGATCCCGCGGCGGCGGCGCTGCCCCTTGGCCAGGCGCCCGTCGGTGGCCGCACCTGCCTGGTCGGACCGCTCGGCGGGGCCGGTGCTCATCGCGATCCCCCGAGCTCGAGCGCGATGACACCGCTGATGACCAGCAGCACGCCGAGCAGCTGCACGCCCGTGAAGTTCTCCCCGAGGAAGACCGCGCCGATGACGGCGACCAGCGCCACGCCCGCACCGGCCCAGATCGCGTAGACGACACCCACGGGGAGCCCGAGCTTGAGGACCTGGCCGAGGATCGTGAACGCGGCCAGGTAACCGACGATCACCAGCACCGAGGGGACGAGCCTGCTGAAGCCCTCGGAGAGCTTCAGCGAGACCGTGCCGAGGACTTCGGACAGGATCGCTCCGATGAGCAGCAGATACGCCACGACGCCTCCCGGGCTCCCACGAGCAACAAGTTGAACGACTGCACTACTTTTTCAGCCTACGGGACCGCCCGCGGCGGTGGAATCCTCCCGGCGGCGGTGGTCGCGCCCGCGTTGCCGACCCCGCGTGTTCGCCCCGTCACAGCGGGATCCACACTGAGAGTGGCGAATATCGCACGAGAGGACGTTCCGGGCGTCCGCTCCCGGACGGAGGTGCGCACGAGAGCCGCTCATCGCGGGGCCGACCCGGCAGGCGTCCGGGTTCCCGCGGGGTGTCGCTGCCGGTCCGGGATCGACCGGGTGGTCGGCACACCCGCCGCGGCGCCTGGCCACGGGAACCGCCGTCGCGCACAATTCCCGTCCGGTGCGCGCTCACCCGCGCGCCCCTCTGGTTACCACCTAGTAACAACACGTACGCTCCTCGAACACGCGAGTTCCCGACTCCGCGACTGATCCCGAAGCGACAACAACCGTTGAACAGGAGGCCGCGAGCATGGGTGTGCTTCAGCTCGTCCTGGGCCTGGTCTGTCTTGCCGTGACCGCGGTCGCGGCGGTCATGATCGTCAGGACGGTGATGCGGATGGTCGCCTCCATCCGGCTGGGCCAGCCGGATCCGACGCGCAAGGGCCCGGTCGGCGCACGGCTCAGGACCCTTATCACCGAGTTCCTGGGTCACACCCGCATGCTCAAGCGCGGGCACGTCGGGGTGGCGCACTGGTTCGTCATGCTCGGCTTCCTGGGCTTGAGCCTGACCGTGCTCGAGGCCTACTTCGAGGTGTTCGACCCGACCTTCGAGTTCCCGTGGTTGGGCTCGTTCGGGCCGTGGAACCTGGTGGTGGAGATCCTCGGTGTGACCACGGTGCTCGGCGGGCTGTGGCTGATCGGGGTGCGCCAGCTCAACCACCCGCGCCGGGCGGGGCGGGTCTCCCGGTTCGCCGGGTCGAACTTCTGGCAGGCCTACTTCGTCGAGGCCGTGGTGGTGCTCGAGGGCGTGGGCATCATGGGACTGCGCGCGTTCAAGGACTCCTCGGAGCTGCTGCACGCGCCGGTGTGGTCGGCGCCGGTGACCACGCTGCTGGGGGCGGTGCTGCCGGCGAGCACGGCGGCGATCACGGTCTTCGCCGCGTTCAAGGTCCTCTCGGCGATGATCTGGGTCCTCGTCATCGCGGCCAACATCACCATGGGCGTGGCCTGGCACCGGTTGACCGCGTTCTTCAACATCTACTTCAAGCGCGAGGACGACGGGGACGTGGCCCTGGGTGCGCTGAAGCCGATGATGTCCGGTGGCAAGGAGCTGGACTTCGAAGAGGCCGATCCGGACGAGGACGTGTTCGGCGCCGGCCAGGTCGAGGACTTCTCGTGGAAGGGCTGGCTGGACTTCACCACCTGCACCGAGTGCGGCCGGTGCCAGGACCAGTGCCCGGCGTGGAACACGGGCAAGCCGCTGTCGCCGAAGCTGCTGATCACGTCGCTGCGCGAGCACGCCTACGCCAAGGCGCCGTACCTGCAGGCCGGTGGCAAGAAGGACATGGCCGGCGACGAGGTCGGCATCACCGGCGAGGGCGCCGAGCAGAAGATGGGTTCCATCGACGCGTTGGCGCTGGCCGAGGCCGAGCGCCCGCTGGTCGGCGGTGCCGAGGAGATGGGCGTGATCGACCCCGAGGTGTTGTGGGCCTGCACCGGCTGCGGTGCCTGCGTGGAGCAGTGCCCGGTCGACATCGAGCACGTCGACCACATCGTCGACATGCGCCGCTACCAGGTGATGATCGAGTCGAACTTCCCCTCCGAGCTCGGCGGGATGTTCAAGAACCTGGAGAACAAGGGCAACCCGTGGGGGCAGAACAACTCCGACCGGATGGGCTGGGCGCAGGAGTTGGACTTCGAGGTGCCGGTGGTCGACGGCGAGCTGCCCGCCGAGGCGGAGTACCTGTTCTGGGTGGGCTGCGCCGGCGCGTTCGAGGACCGCGCGAAGAAGACGACCCAGGCGGTGGCCGAGCTGCTGCACCGCGCCGGGGTGGGCTACGCCGTGCTCGGGTCGGAGGAGAACTGCACCGGCGATCCGGCGCGGCGCTCCGGCAACGAGTTCGTCTTCCAGATGCTGGCCCAGCAGAACGTCGAGGTGCTCAACTCGGTGTTCGACGGCCGCGAGCCGAGCAAGCGCAAGATCGTGGTGACCTGCGCGCACTGCTTCAACAGCCTCGCCAACGAGTACGGCCAGCTCGGTGGCGACTACGAGGTCGTGCACCACACGCAATTGCTCAACCGGCTCGTGCGGGAGAAGCGGCTGACCCCGGTGGCGCCGGTCGCCGAGGACGTCACCTACCACGACCCCTGCTACATCGGCCGGCACAACAAGGTCTACACCCCTCCGCGGGAGCTGGTCACCGCCACCGGCGCCAACTTCCAGGAGATGCCGCGGCACGCCGACCGGGCCATGTGCTGCGGCGCCGGCGGCGCGCGGATGTGGATGGAGGAGCGCGTCGGCAAGCGCATCAACGAGGAGCGCGTGGACGAGGCGCTGGGCACCGGCTCGACGAAGATCGCCACCGGCTGCCCGTTCTGCAAGGTGATGCTCAGCGACGGGGTGACCACCCGGCAGAACGAGCAGGTCGCCTCCGAGGACACGCAGGTCACCGACGTGGCCCAACTGCTGCTGCAAGCCGTCCGCCGCGGCGACGAACAGGGCGGGGACGCCGCTCCGGCCGACGGGGCGGTCGCCGGCAACAGCACGGAGAGCTGAGGACTCGCGCCCGCGCAGCAAAAGACGCGGGGTGCCCGGCCGGGCCGGGCACCCCGCGTCGTCTTCGCGGTCCCCGCTGTCCTTCGGGCCCCGCGTGCGCCCGGGCGCTGCGTGCTCCCGGGGCGCTGTCCCCGCACAGCTCTGCGTCTGCGCACCCTTGCTGCCTCGCGGCCCCCGCTGCCCAGCGGTCCGGAAGCCGGAGCCGACCCCGGACAGGGCGGCCGGGCGGTCGGCCTCACGGCATCACTGCGGCAGCGGAGCGAGCTGCTGGGTGTCGGCCTCCGCCTGCTGCTGGGCCGGCTCCTGCTGCTGAGCGGGCTCCTGCTGCTGGGCCGGCTCCTGCTGCTGAGCGGGCTCCTGCTGCTGGGCCGGCTCCTGCTGCTGAGCGGGCTCCTGCTGCTGGGCCGGCTCCTGCTGCCCGGCGGGGACCTGCTGCGCAGCGGGAACGGCGCTCAACGGCGCCACCTGCTCCATCTGCTCGAACAGCGCGGCCGTCTGCTCCGGGGTGAGTTCGACGGTCGTCGTCTGCCCGGAGGTCGGATCACTGCTCGGCTGCGGCTCGGCGAAGGCGGCCGGTCCGGCAACGGCCCCGAGGCCCAGCGCGAGCGCGGCCACGGCGGCGGTCCTGCCGATGTGCGAACGGTTCATCGATTTCCCTTCGACCACGGTCGGTTGCTGCGGTGGCGGGCGTTCCGCCGCCCCCAGTCCTAGAACCGCCGCGGTCGGGCCGCATGCGCAGCGGCCCACGCTCACCCCGCCCGGTTACCGGAGGCCCTCGTCCGGCGGTCCGCCGGAGGCGGGTGCCGGTGGGGGTGCACACGCGTGCGGGGCGCCCGGAACCGGGCGCCCCGCACGTCGCTCGGGCCGATCCGCGGACCCGCTCAACCGCTCATCTCCTCCAGGGTGCGCCCCTTCGTCTCCTTCAGGTAGCGCACGACCAGGAAGGTCGACACGAGCGCGAAGACCGCGTACAGGTAGTACGTCATCGGCAGGTTCCAGTCCCGCATGCTCGGGAAGGACACGGTGACCAGCCAGTTCGCGATCCAGTTCGTCGCCGTCGCGAGCGCCAGCGCGGCCGCGCGGATGCGCACGGGGAACATCTCGCCGAGCAGCACCCACATCACCACGCCCCACGAGCTGGCGAAGAAGAACACGAACGCGCTGCTCGCGACGAGCGCCGTCGCGCCCCACGCGGCGGGCATGGTCGCGTCCTCACCGGCGACCTGGGCGTGGGTGAACGCGAACCCGGTGATCGCGAGCGCCACGGTCATGCCGAGCGAGCCGATCACCAGCAGCGGCTTGCGGCCGATCCGGTCGATGAAGGCGATCGCCACGAGCGTGCCGATGATGTTCACGATCGACTGCATCAGGGCCAGCAGCAGCGAGTTGCTCTCGTCGATGCCGACGGACTGCCACAGCGACGAGGAGTAGTAGAAGATGACGTTGATGCCGACGAACTGCTGCAGCGCGGCGATCGCCATGCCGATCCACACGATCGGCAGCAGCCCGGCCCGACCGCGCAGGTCGCTCAGCCGCGGCTTGCGCTCGCTGCCGAGCGCCCCGGCGATCTCGTCGATCTTGGCGTCCGGATCGCCGCCCTCGACCGTGCTCAGCACCTCGCGGGCCTTCTCCCGCTTGCCGACGCGCACGAGGTAGCGCGGCGATTCGGGGATCATCGACCCCAGTACCAGGTAGATCAGCGCGGGCACGACCTCGATGCCGAGCATCCACTGCCAGGCGTCGAGCGGACCGAGCGCACCGGAGGCGCTGCCGCCGGCCAGCGAGGCGATCCCGTAGTTCACCAGCTGCGAGATGGCGATGCCGAGCACGATCGCCAGCTGCTGCAGCGAGGTGAGACGCCCCCGGTAGCTCGGCGGGGCCACCTCGGAGATGTAGGCGGGACCGATCACGGAGGCGATGCCGACGGCGATGCCGCCGACCACCCGCCAGGTGGCGAGATCCCACACGGTGAACGGCAGGGCGGAGCCGATGCCGCTGATCATGAACAGTGCGGCGGCCAGCTGCATCACCCGGATGCGGCCGATGCGGTCGGCCAGCCCTCCGGCGATGCCGGCACCGACGGCCGACCCGATGAGGGCCGCGGCGACGGTGAAACCGGTGACGGCGGCGCTGACCCCGAAGTGGGCCTGGATCGCGTCGACGCCGCCGTTGATGACCGACGTGTCGTAACCGAACAGGAAACCGCCGAGGGCCGCCACCCCGGCGATCGTGAACACGTGCCCCAGGTGCTCGGTCCCGGCGCCTGAGGCACCCGATTTCGTGATGGACATCGAGCCCTCCTCCAACCCGTTCGCCGATCCGCCCCGTTGCGGGATCGTTTCAGTGCGGCGGGCCCGCATAATTTAATGTCTGAAGCACATCTGAACTTCCCCCGTAGTCAGTGAGACTCATCACTCACCCTTTTGGAGCAGGCGAGCGGAGATCGACACGCCCTCTCGTCACGCTGCGTCGATACCGAATCGTGACAGTCGAGGGGGTGAAGCATCGCGGCAACGCTGCGTGCGCGCGGCGTGCGAACGCTCAGCGGCGCGTGTCGACCTGCTGGAAGTTCAGGTACGCCCGCGACGGCGTCGGCCCGCGCTGCCCCTGGTAGCGCGAACCGGCCTCGCGCGAGCCGTACGGCGTCGCCGCGGGGCTGGACAGGCGGAACAGGCACAGCTGGCCGATCTTCATCCCCGGCCACAGCGAGATGGGCAGGTTCGCCACGTTCGACAGCTCCAGCGTGATGTGCCCGCTGAAACCGGGATCGATGAAGCCCGCGGTGGAGTGCGTCAGCAGCCCCAGCCGGCCGAGCGAGGACTTGCCCTCCAGGCGCCCGGCGAGGTCCGTGGGCAGCCGCACCGTCTCGAACGTGGAGCCGAGCACGAACTCGCCCGGGTGCAGCACGAACGGGTCCTCGTCGGTGTTCTCCACCAGCGAGGTGAGCTCGTCCTGCTGGCGCGACGGGTCGATGTGCGTGTACTTCGTGTTGTCGAAGACGCGGAAGAACCGGTCCAGGCGGACGTCGATGCTGGACGGTTGGATCAGCGCGGCCTCGAACGGGTCCAGCTCCAGGCGTTGCGCATCGATCTCTTCACGCAGGTCTCGGTCGCTCAACAACACACGAGCAGCGTATCCGGATCCCCCCAGTGGATCTTCGGCGCCCGCCGTGCTAACGTGTATGTGCCGCGGAGGCGGTGCGGATGTAGTTCAATGGTCAGAACATCAGCTTCCCAAGCTGAGAATGCGGGTTCGATTCCCGTCATCCGCTCCAACAGCGCTACCGCAGCGCAGCGAGGGCCTTCCCGCTCCGGCGGGGAGGCCCTTTCGCTGTCCAGCGGTCCCCGCGCGCAACGAGCGTGCAACGAGCCGACGCGCGCGCTGCCGACCGACGGAGGTCGACGCCCCGGCGGGGCCGGCATCGTCGCCGCGCCCCCTTCACCGCTCCCCCCGTTGACCGGTCCCCGCGCAGATCGAGCGCCCCTCGCCGTAGCCGGTGACCACGTCGCAACCCCGGTCCGCCACCCCCCGGCCCGCGGCTCGGGCCTGCCTCGTCGGTCCGGCGGTACCAATACCCCTGGAAACCGTGCTCCAGCGGCTCAGGTTCGCCGATGCCCTCGTTGCCGTTGCGCTCGATGAGCGCGTTGATCCGCTCGAGCACCCCGCGGCCCCGGGTTTGCCACCGCACGTACTCTTCCCAGGCGTTCTCACCCCGGACCAACCCAGCTGCGCGCGACGTGCCCTGCCGCTGCCCACCACCCGCTTCGGCGTAGCCTGGCGGCGATGCAGCGCACGGTCTGGCCCTTCGTGCACCGCCCCCGCTGGTGGTGGCGGTGGCGCATCGCCGGATTCCTGGCGTTCTTCGCGGCGCTGACCTTCACGAGCCTGATCTGGGACGGCCCGCTCGCCGGGGAGCTCGCCGTGCTCCTCGCCGGCGGTGCCGCGCACGTCGCCCTCCTCGTCGCCTCCGATCGCCGCCTGCGTCGGGAGCAGCCGACCGCGCAGCGGTGAACACCTGCCGGGCGAGAATCAGCGCGGAACATGACACGCAGCACGATTCGTGCATCTGATTGCTGCGCATCCCGACCGTGACGTGCACTCAGGCACCGCTGCGCGCCGCGCGCACGTGCCACGCACCCGCGCCGTCACCGAAAGCCGACTCCGAGGAGAACGCGCATCCATGGCGCAAGAACCGGACCCCAGCAGGCACGACAACACCTCCCAGGCCGTTGCCGCGGCCCTGCTCGCGATCCTGGGGCTCGTGCCGCACGGGGCCTGGATCGGCGCCAACGTCGAGTCGTTGTACTACAGCGGGTCCTTCGGGGAGTGGCTGCGCAGGACGGATCTGATGGACGTGCTCGGGGGCGCGGGCAACCTCCTGGTCGTGGTGGCGCTGGGCTGGGGAGCCGTCGCGCTGCTGCTGCGCAGGGGGGTCGGGCGCCGGCTGGTGGCCGCGGGTGCGGCGGGGGCGATCGCGATGGTCCTCGGCGAGATCGTGCACCTGCTGATTCAGATCGCGCACGGCGAGGACGCCGACACCAAGGCATTCCAGCGCATGGGGGTGGCGTTCCTGTGCTTCGCGCTGCCCGGCCCGATCCTCACGCTCGGGCTCGTCCTCTCGCCGGGCACGCGTGAGTGGGTGCGCAGGAGGGAACGCGCCACCGACTGACCTGCGCCCCCGCGGACGGGCGGGCGCGGAACCGGACGGCCCGCGACGCGGAGTCCTGGCCCGATGGCGGCGGTTGACGAGCGCCACCACGCGCAGGAACCCGCCACGCGGATCGGGCGCGCTGCACCGGAGAACCCGCGATCCCTGCCCGCCGCTGCCTCGCACCGCCCCGCGGACCTCATCCAGCCGCCTCGCGGCGACCGAGGGCGACGTAGCAGTTGCTGCTGCGGACCTCCGCCTCGCTCGGCTCGCGCTCGGGTCGCCAGCGCGGTGCCGGCACGAGCCCCGGTTCCACCAAGGAGCACCCCGGCAGCAGCGCGCGGATTTCGGCGGGCGTGCGCGCCCGTCCCGGCGTGGCGGCCCGCTCGGAGGCCGCGACCATCGCGGCGAGCTGCTCCTCGCTCCAGCCGATGCGGGAGGCGTGGCTGATCGCCAGGAAGCTGCCGGGGACCGTCGCCCGGTGGTAGGCGGCGAGCACCTCGCGCACCCGCTCGTCCTCGGCCACGAACGAGAGCGCCTCGACCGCGAGCACTGCCACCGGCCGGGTGAAGTCGATCAGCTCGCGCACGCCGGGCGCGCCGAGCACCGCGTCCGGGTCGCACAGGTCCGCGCAGGTGACGCTCACCCGTTCCGCGCTGCCCCCGAGCAGGCGCCGGGCGTGGTGCACGGCGAGCGGTTCGACGTCGACGTAGGCGACGCGCGCGTGCGGGGCGTGCCGCTGCGCGGTCTCGTGCACGTTGCCCACGGTGGGGATGCCGGAGCCGAGGTCGAGGAACTGGTCGACGCCCTCCTCGCGCACCAGGTGCTGCACCGCCCGGGTGAGGAACGAACGGGTCGCCTGGATGAAGAACGGCCCGTCCGGAACGACCTCGCTCAACCCGTCGACGGCCTCCCGGTCGATCGCGAAGTTCGCCGACCCGCCGAGCATGTAGTCGTTCATGCGCGCCAGGCTCGGCAGGTGCAGCCGCGCGTCCTTCGACCGCGGGTCGTCGGCGAGTTCCACCATGCGGCTGATCATGCCCTCCGCCGCACCTCCGCGTACAGGGCTCACCAGGAACGATCTACGGGGGTGTGCGCATTCTCCCGCGGGGCGCACCGGGTGGTGCGGCCGAGACCGGATCCGGGGTCGCGGCGCCCTCGCGCGCGCCCAGCGGATCGCGCAGCGCGACGTGCGCCGACCACGCGTCCGGCGGCGCCCGCGTGCTCGCGGCCGCGCGGAAGGCCATCGCCAACGGCGGGGGCGCGGCCTCGTGCAGCTGCGCACCGCGCCCGGGGCGTTCGACGAGCACGCGGTACGCGCCCGCGCGGGCCGCGTGCACCGCGGTGTGCGTGAGAGCGACGTCCCCGCCGCGCAGGTACCGGTACCTGGCGTCGACGGGGAACCCCTCGTGCACCGCGGAGCCGGTGTCGATGAGCGCGTCGTCTTCGGAACCGATGACGTGCCACTCCGTGTCCCCCGCCCACGCGCGGTCGAGGCGGTTGGGGCTGGAGTGCAGCACGTCGACGAGTTCGGAGCCGGGGGCCTGCTGGCGGAGCTGGTCGTGCACGCAGAACTCCGGGCGCAGGTCGCAGGACAGCCCGCCGTGGGGCGTACCGAGGGTGGTCACCGCGCCCACCCGCAGCTTGCCGTTCGGATACCCGGCCCACCCCCGGGCCGAGCCGAGCAGGGCCACGCGCGTGATGATCCCGCCCATCGAGTGGGCCACGAGGTCGACCGGCTCGCCCGCACGGGTGTGCGTGCGGTGGAGGAACTGCGCGAACGTGGCCGCGATGCGCGTGATGCTGGTGTCCGTGGAGACCTGCATGTCTTCGCCGACGGTGACGTCGCAGTCCGTGTCACCGGCGTAGAAGCCGACGGTGCGCAGCGGTCCGCGCCACCCGCGCTCGCGGAACTCCCGCTGCGCCCGGCCCCAGTAGGCCTCGCAGTCCACGGCGCCCTCCGGTGCGTAGCCGTGGACGAAGTAGACGGGGTTCCCGGTGTTCCGCCGCTCCGGTTCGGCGCCCGGCAGCCCGGCATCCTGCCCACCCGGTTCGGCGCTGGAGATCCGCTCGGGGCGGTTGTCCGCGGTGTGCTGCACCACGACGCCGGTCGTCACGATCAGGACCGCAGTGATCGCCAGCAGCACGCCCCGTCCCGGTCGACCGGGTCCGGCCATCGGTCCCGCCTTTCCCTCGCTTCTCCCGCAGCAGCTGCGCGCGGTGGGCACGAGCAAAACGACAGCACAGCTCACAGCGGCGCGCGCGGCGCGAAGCCTCGGATGCACTTCGACCGGGTGATGGATTCACCGGCGTGGCGACTGGACGATCAGCGCGCGAAGCACCGCGCCATTCCCGCGCTCCCCCTCACCACGCCCCGCCTTCCCGGCACCCGCGTCCTCCGCCGCCCCCGCCGACCGAACGCGTCCGCGACCGGCAACGGGCTCACCAGGGGTGCGCCCGTTTCTCGGGCGGGTTCATGGGGTGTGGTGCTCGACAGGCGGGGTGGGTGTTCAGGCGGGGAAGCCGCTCGGCCGCCGCGACGCGGGCACCGGGCGGGCCCTGCGGCGCGGACGGCCGCCGCCGAGGAGGGCAGCCGTCGCCGGGGGCGAACGGGCGCCGGAGGAGGACAACCGCCGCCGAGGCGGACGGCCGTGGAGCGGCCGTCCCCGCTGGGCACGCGCGTGCACCGGAGTTCGCCGCCACCACCTTGGCAACGGTTACTGCCAAGTAATACCCTTCTTGTTACCCACGAGTAAGAATCTGGGGCGAGCTGGCCCGCCCACGCACGTGCGAGAGGGAGCCTTCCATGGGGCACTACAAGAGCAACATCCGCGACCTCGAGTTCAATCTGTTCGAGGTACTCCAGGTGCACGAACGGCTCGGCGAGGGCGCCTTCGAGCAGTCCGACGAGGACACGGTGCGGGGCGTGCTGGAGGAGCTGAACACGCTCGCCACCGGACCGCTCGCCGAGTCCTTCGAGGAGGGCGACCGGACGGGCGCCGCGTTCGACCCGAGCACCGGCTCGGTGACGCTGCCGGAGGCGTTCAAGAAGAGCTACCAGCAGATCAACGAGGGCGAGTGGTGGCGGCTGAGCCTGCCGGACGAACTCGGCGGCTACGGCATCCCGCCGTCGGTGCAGTGGGCCGCGGCCGAGCTCCTCCTCGGGTCCAACCCGGCCATCTTCATGTACATGGCCGGTCCGAGCTTCGCGACGATCCTCCACCGCAACGGCACCGAGGAGCAGCGGCACTGGGCCCAGCTCATGATCGACCGCGGCTGGGGCGCGACCATGGTGCTCACCGAGCCGGACGCCGGCTCGGACGTCGGCGCCGGCCGCACCAAGGCGGTCCAGCAGGAGGACGGCAGCTGGCACCTCGAGGGCGTCAAGCGGTTCATCACCTCCGCCGACCAGGACATGACCGAGAACATCATGCACCTGGTGCTGGCCCGCCCCGAAGGCCCCGACGTCGAGTCGAAGCCGGGCACGAAGGGCCTGAGCCTGTTCCTCGTGCCGAAGCACCTGTTCGACTCGGACACCGGCGAGCCCGGCGCGCGCAACGGCGCCTACGTCACCAACGTCGAGCACAAGATGGGTCTGAACGTCTCCGCGACGTGCGAGCTCACCTTCGGCCAGCACGACGTGCCCGCCAAGGGTTGGCTGCTCGGCGAGGTGCACCAGGGCATCGCGCAGATGTTCCAGGTCATCGAGTACGCGCGGATGATGGTCGGCACCAAGGCCATCGGCACGTTGTCCACCGGCTACCTCAACGCCCTCGAGTACGCCAAGGAGCGCGTGCAGGGCCCGGACCTGACCCGCGCCGCCGACAAGACCGCCCCGCGCGTGACCACGACGCAGCACCCCGACGTGCGGCGCATCCTCATGCTGCAGAAGTCCTACGCGGAGGCGCTGCGGGCGCTGTACCTGTACACCGCCACGTACCAGGACGAGGTCGCCCAGGCCAAGCACGCCGGCGCGGACCCCGGTGAGGCCGACGCGGTCAACGACCTGCTGCTGCCGATCGTCAAGGGCGTCGGCTCCGAGCGCGCCTACGAGATGCTCACGCTGTCGCTGCAGACCCTCGGCGGTTCCGGGTACCTGCAGGACTACCCGATCGAGCAGTACATCCGCGACGCGAAGATCGACAGCCTCTACGAGGGCACCACGGCGATCCAGGCGCAGGACTTCTTCTTCCGCAAGATCGTCAAGGACAACGGCGCGGCGGTCGGCAAGGTCGCCGAGCAGATCCAGCAGTCGCTGCAGCCCGGCGGCGAGGACGACCCGTTCGCCGCGGAGCGGCGCCTGCTCGGCACCGCGCTCGAGGACGCCCAGGGCATGCTCGGCGCGATGATCGGCTACCTGACCTCCGCGCAGGAGGACACCGGCGAGGTCTACAAGGTGGGCCAGCACGCGGTCACCCTGCTCATGTCCATGGGCGACGTGGTGCTCGGCTGGCTGCTGCTGCGCCACGCCGAGGTGGCCCAGCGCGCGCTGCAGGCCGGCGCCGCGGCGAAGGACGCCCCGTTCTACGAGGGCAAGATCGCCTCGGCGCGGTTCTTCGCCAAGAACGTGCTGCCCGAGCTCACCGCGCGCCGCAAGGTCGTGGAGGCCGCCGACAACTCGCTGATGGAGCTGGACGAAGCGGCGTTCTGATCGGTCCGCCCGCTCCGCTCGCACCGCGCCGAAGGGTGCCGCCCCCTGCCCCGGGGCGGCACCCTTTTCGCGTTCCTCGAGGCCCTGGCCTGCATCGATGCCGGAAGAACGCGTTGAGAGCCGAGTCACTCCGGTTTGTCCTTGCTCTCGTCAAAAGTTAGCCTAGCGAAATAGGTGTTCGTTTCGACCTCCGCACAGCACGAGGAGCTACGTCCATGAGCGGCGGGCACAGCACGCGATTGCTCGACATGTTCACAGGCCAGCCCAAGGCCGTCTGGGTCACCGCGTTCGCAGCCGTGATCGCGTTCGCGGGGATCGGGCTCGTCGACCCGATCATGCTGTCCATCGCCGACGCGCTGGACGCGGGCCAGGAGCAGGTCCCCCTGCTGTTCGCCTCCTACCTGGGCGTGCAGGTCGTGGCGATGCTCGTCACCGGCGCGTTCAGCGCCAGGTACGGGCCGAAGCGCACCGTCGTCACCGGACTCACCCTCATCGTCGCCGCCACCCTGCTGTGCGCGCTCGCCGGCACGATCGGCCAGCTCATCGCCCTGCGCGCCGTCTGGGGCCTGGGCAACGCCTTCTTCATCGCCACCGCGCTGTCCGTGATCGTCGGCGCGGCCAGCGGCGGGCAGCAGGCGGCCGTCCTGCTCTACGAAGCAGCGCTCGGCATCGGCATGTCCGCCGGTCCGCTGCTCGGCGCGCTGCTCGGCCACCTCTCCTGGCGCGGCCCCTTCGCAGGAACGTGCGTGCTCATGGCCGCCGCGCTGATCCTCTCCGCCGCATTCCTGCCGAAGGACGGCCCGCGCAGCCAGCGCACCCCCGTGGGCGTGCTCGACCCGCTGCGCGCCCTGAAGCACCCCGGGCTGCTGCGCACCTCGCTCGGCTCGGTGTTCTACACCGCCTCGTTCTTCATCGTGCTCGCCTGGTCCCCGTTCGTCCTGCAGTACGGCGCGATCGCCGTCGGACTCGTCTTCTTCGGCTGGGGCCTGTGCGTCGCCGTCGCCGGTGTCGCCCTGGCACCGCGCCTGGCCGCCCGCCTCGGGGAAGTCGGCGCCACGCTGTTCGCCGTGGTCCTCTACGCCGTGCTGCTCGGCATCATGGCCCTCGGACCGCGCCCCGTGGTCGTGCTCGCCATCATCCTCAGCGGCATCGCCTCCGGGCTGCTGAACACCCTGTTCACCGGATCGGCCATGAGCATCAGCGACGCACCCCGGCCCGTGGCCAGCGCCGGGTACAACTTCTGCCGCTGGCTCGGCGGCGCCGCGGCCGCCACCCTCGTCGGCCACATCGCCACCTGGTTCGGCTCGCAGCGGGCGCCCTACACCGTCGGTGCCGCCCTGTGCGTCATCTCCGCGGTGCTGCTCGCCTTCGAACTGCGCAGCCAGCAGGCCAACAAGCGGCAGGTGCCCGCCGAAGCCGCGCTCGTCGGCGAGGAGTTCTGACGAGAACCCCAACGACGAGGACCCCAGCACGGACGAGGGCCGGGACCGGTGCGGTCCCGGCCCTCGTCGTCCGACGCGCGGCGGAACCCCGCCAGCCGGTGGGACCCGGCGGACGGCGACCGGACCAGCGGGCTGCACCGACCGGCCGCAACGCGCGGGCGAATCCGACGAAAGCATCGATTCACCCCCGAGCGCGTGCGAGCATGTGCGCCGATACACACCCCCGGCACCGAATCGGCCGACCGCGTTCGCGCGCAGTTCACCTCGGCGTCCTCCGCAACTCGGTCCGCGCTCCTACCCTTCCCGCCGGTTCCCGACGAAACGCGTGGAGGTCCGTTGTCTCCCGAAATGCACCCCGCCACCACGGGCCGCGGCATTCCCCTCCCCCTGCTGACGCACTTCTCCGCCAAGCGTTCCGCCACGACGTGCCGGTACCGCTGCGGCGACCAGTGCGCCCACGAACCCCCCAACACCTCTGAGAACGGCTACTTCGGTGACGTCGTCGACGGCATCGTCAGCCGCCGCGGCGCGCTCAGGGGCGCCGGCGTGGTCGCCCTCGGCGCCGGCGGGATGGCCGTGCTCGGCAGCACCGCGCAGGCCGCCCCCGCAGCCGCAGCCCCGACCACCGGCCCCGAACCGATGGGGCTCCGCTTCGAACCGGTCGCCGGCAACCAGCGCGACGCGGTCACCATCCCCGACGAGCACCGGCAGAACGTCGTGATCCGCTGGGGCGACCCGGTCCTGCCCGGCGCGCCCGAGTTCGACTTCCACGACCAGAGCCCCGAAGCCCAGGAGAAGCAGTTCGGCTACAACAACGACTTCGCCGAAATCGTCGAGGTCGATGGCCAGCAGCTGCTCGTGGTCAACCACGAGTACACCACCGAACCGCACATGTTCCCGTCCTACGACGAGGAGAACCCCACCGAGCAGCAGGTGCGGATCTCCTGGGCCGCGCACGGGCTGTCCGTCGTCGCCGTCGAGGACGACGGCAGCGGCGGGCTGCGGCCGGTGGAAAGCAGCCGCAACCGCCGGATCACGCTCAACACCGAGTTCGAGGTGCGCGGCCCCGCCGCCGGCAGCGAACTCCTGCGCACCAACGCCGACCCCACCGGCACGAAGGTCCGCGGCACGCAGAACAACTGCGCCGGCGGCAAGACCCCGTGGGGCACGGTCCTCTCCGGTGAGGAGAACTTCCACCAGTACTTCGGCCACGCGGACGAGGTCAGCGACCCCGAGCGGCGGGAGCGCCTCGAGCGCTACGGCATCGGCACCGGCGAGAGCGACCGCAAGTGGGAGCGCTTCGACCAGCGCTGGGACGTGCGCGCGGAACCGAACGAGCCCAACCGCTTCGGCTGGATCGTCGAAATCGACCCGCACGACCCGGACTCCACCCCGGTCAAGCACACCGCGCTCGGCCGCTTCAAGCACGAGAGCGCCACCATCCGGATCAGCCAGGACCGGCGCGTCGTCGCGTACTCCGGCGACGACGAGCGGTTCGAGTACATCTACAAGTTCGTCTCCAGTGGACGCGTGAAGCCCGGCACCAGCCGGCACGCCCGGCGGCACAACATGGGGCTGCTCGACGAGGGCACGCTCTACGTCGGCACGTTCACCGGCGACAGCCCCGACTCCGAGATCGACGGTTCCGGAAAGCTGCCCTCCGACGGGGAATTCGACGGCAGCGGCACCTGGATCCCGCTGGCCACCGGCGACGAGTCGCACGTGCCCGGGTTCACCGCCGAGGAGGTCTACGTCTTCACCCGCATGGCCGCGGACGCGGTGGGTGCGACGAAGATGGACCGCCCCGAGGACATCGAACCGAACCCGCACAACGGGCGCGTCTACTGCGCGCTGACGAACAACAGCAACCGCGGGGCCGAGGGGCACGCCGGATCGGACGAGCCGAACCCGCGCACCGGCAACAAGCACGGGCACGTCCTGGAGATCGACGGGGACCCGACCGGGACGCGGTTCGCGTGGCGGCTGCTGCTCGTCTGCGGCGACCCCGAGGACCCGAACACGTACTTCGGCGGGTTCGACAAGTCCCGCGTCAGCCCGATCTCATGCCCGGACAACGTGGCCTTCGACCCGTACGGCAACCTGTGGATCTCCACCGACGGCAACGAGCTCGGCTCGAACGACGGGCTGTTCGGCGTCGCCCTGGAGGGTCCTTATCGCGGGCTGACCAAGCAGTTCCTCACGGTGCCCGTCGGGGCGGAGACCTGCGGACCGGTGGTGCGGGAGGAGTTCGTCCTCGTCTGCGTGCAGCACCCCGGTGAGAACGACGAGGACGAGCCCTCGTCGCACTGGCCTGGTGGTGGCACTTCCCGAGCGCGGCCCGCGGTCGTGACCGTCACGCGCGCCGACGCCGGCAGGATCGGCGCCTGACCCGGTCCTGACCCGGTCCTGGCCCGTCGTCGGTCGGTGTGCACCGTTGGCCGGTGCCGCAGCACCCGCTGCGGCACCGGCCCCGGCCCGCCGCAGCCGGCCACTCGCCGAACCGTTCGGGACTGCCGAACGGCTGCCGCGGTGACCCACCGCCGGGCCGGTGCGAGCTCAGCAGTCCGGAATGCCGCGCTGCCCTGGCAGGGGCAGCCAGGGCGGAGGAGGCACGAACACCACCATGCGGTGCTCGCCAGCTCCGGAACTGGACCACCGGGCGGCTGCGCCCCGCACGCGCCGCCCGCCACCCGACCACTCGGGCCGGAACACGCGGGAAGGGTCCCGCCAGGCACGCGGGGAGGTGGCCGACCCCACCCCACACACAAAGAGAGGGGTGCGGACGCGACCCCCACCCCAGGAGGCACACCCACACCCCACACAGCCCACACACACAAAGAGGGGTGAGGTCGGAACCCGCACCCCGCACGGGAAAACCCCCTGGTTCCCCCGGGCGGACGGGCTCAACAACCCCACCCCTCTTTTTCTTTTCGTG
>NZ_BAAGTH010000019.1:0-104702 GCF_054782015.1 Salinifilum aidingensis
ATGAAGTCCAAGGTCAACGAGGAGATGAAGAAGCACTTCCGGCCGGAGTTCCTCAACCGCATCGACGACGTGATCGTGTTCCACCAGCTCACGCGCGACGAGATCGTGCAGATGGTGGACCTGCTGATCATGCGGGTGGAGAAGGCGCTCAAGTCGAAGGACATGTCGCTGGAGCTGACCGACAAGGCCAAGAGCCTGCTGGCCCGCCGCGGGTTCGATCCGGTGCTGGGTGCGCGGCCGCTGCGGCGCACGATCCAGCGGGAGATCGAGGACAAGCTCTCCGAGAAGATCCTCTTCGGCGAGATCGACCCCGGCCAGATGGTCGTCATCGACGTGGACGGCTGGGACGGGGAAGGCTCCGACGAGGACGCCACCTTCACCTTCCGCGGCGAGAGCAAGCCCGCCCTCGTCCCGGACGCCCCGCCGGAGAACCTCACCCGCTCCGAGTGACCGCGATGAGCCCTGCTCACCCGCGGTGAGCGCAGCGGAGGTCCCCGTGCTCGTGCACGGGGACCTTCGCATGTCCGCCCGGTGCCGGCTCGCTCCCGCGGAGACCCCGGCGGCATCCTGGGCGGGATGGGTCGGTACTCCGCGGGCATCCTGCTCTACTCCACGGGCGCGGCGGGCACGCGCGTGCTGCTGGTGCACCCGGGCGGCCCGCTCTGGCGCAACCGCGACGCGCACGCCTGGTCGGTGCCGAAGGGCGAGTACGCGCCCGGACAGCAGGCGCGGGAGGCGGCGCTGCGCGAGTTCGCCGAGGAGACCGGCGCGGTGCTGGACGGAACCGGGTTGCTCGACCTCGGTTCGGTGCGCCAGCGCGGCGGCAAGGCGGTCCACGTGTGGGCGCGCGCGGGCGAGTTCGACGTCGATGCGCTGCGCAGCAACGAGTTCGAACTCGAGTGGCCGCCCCGCAGCGGGCGGGTGCAACGGTTCCCCGAGGTCGACCGGGCGGCGTGGTTCGACCTGGACACGGCGCGGGAGAAGATCAACACCGCGCAGGCGGCGCTCCTCGACCGGCTGCAGGAGGCGCTGGCCGGGCAGGGCGGCGGCTCGTGATCGCGACCCGGGCTCCGGTAGGTTGCGAGCATCGACTCCCGCCCGGCGTGAACGCCGGAGTTCCGCCGATGAGGAGGAACGATGACGCGTTACCACATCGTCGACGCCTTCACCGAGCACGTCGGCGCGGGCAACCCGGCCGCCGTCGTCGCCGCGGCGGAGCCCTACACCGATGCGTGGGCGCAGCGGGTCGCCGCGGAGTTCAACCTCTCCGAGACCGCCTTCGTCCGCCCGCTGGACGGCGACGGGGCCGACTACGAGCTGCGGTGGTTCACGCCGACCACCGAAGTCGCCCTGTGCGGCCACGCCACGCTCGCCGCGGCGCACGTGCTCGCCGGCGCGGAGGGCCGCCGGGGCGAGCTGCGGTTCTCCACCCGGCACAGCGGCGTGCTCACCGTCCGGCAGCGGGAACAGCTGCTGTGGATGGACTTCCCCGCCAACCCGCCCGCCGGGTGCGCAGCACCCGCGGGACTGGCCGAGGTCCTCGGCGCCGCCGTGCGGTGGACCGGCACGGCCGATACCGGTGACCTGCTCGTGTTGCTCGACGACGAGGCGACGGTGCGGGAACTCACCCCGGACGTCCCCCGCCTGACCGAGTTCGCCGAGCGCGGCGTGATCGTCACCGCCGCGGCCGATCCGGGGCAGGAGCACGCGTTCGCCTCCCGCATGTTCGCGCCGGCAGCCGGGATCGGCGAGGATCCGGTCACCGGCAGCGCGCACACCGTGCTCGGGCCGTTCTGGGCGCAACGCCTGGGCGGCGACTCGCTGCGCGCGCTGCAGTGCTCGCCGCGCGGTGGCGAGCTGCTGGTGCAGCTCCCCGGCGCGGGCCGGGTGGACCTGGGCGGCGCGGCGGTCGCCGTGGCCGAGGGCCGCTTGTTGTGCTGACACCGCTTCCTGCCCGAGGATGTCGAACGCAGGAACGAACGCGACGGAGAGGACGCGTGATGCGGAGCCGGAGCGCGGATCTGGAAGCTCCCGCGATGGCCGAGATGCTCGGCAAGACCGCGGAGACGCTGGAGGACTTCCTCACCGAGCTGGATTCCGCTCCGGCCGCGCAGGAGGCCGATCCGGCGGTGCTGGCGGCGCTGGGCACCGCCCCTCCCGAGCAACCGCGGGAGTTCGGCGAACTGCTGCCGCTCGTGCGCGACGCCGCCGCTTCGGGAGTGGACACCGCCGGACCGCGCTACTTCGGCTACATCCCCGGCGGCGGCCTCGCGAGCTCGGCGGTGGGCGAGCTCCTCGGCCGCACCTTCAACCGCTACACCGGCTTCTCCGAGCTCGCCCCCGGCCTGGTCGCGCTGGAGGACTCGGTGCTGCGGTGGATGGCGGCGCTGTTCGCGCTGCCGGAGCAGGCGGGCGGGCTGCTGACCACCGGCGGGTCGCAGGCCGTGCTGTCGATGGTGCTGGCCGCGCGCGAGAGCCGGTTCGGCGAGGCGGACTTCCGCCGCGGCCGCATCTACCTGTCCGAGCAGGCGCACCACTGCGTCCGCAAGGCCGCCCGCGTCGCCGGCTTCCCGTCCACGAGCCTGCGGCTGGTGCCCACGTCCGACGGCCGCCGCCTCGATCCGGACGCCGCCGCGCAGATGATCGCCGCCGACCGCGCGGCCGGGCACGTGCCGTTCCTGCTCGTCGCCAGCGCCGGGACCACGAACTCGGGCAGCATCGACCCGCTGCCCGAGCTGGCCGCGCTGGCCTCCCGGGAGGGCCTGTGGTGGCACGTCGACGCCTGCTACGGCGGGCTCTTCCAGCTCACCGAGCGGGGACGCGACCGCATGAGCGGGATCGAACGGGCGGATTCCGTCTCGCTCGACCCGCACAAGAGCCTGTTCCTGCCGTACGGGTGCGGCGCGCTGCTGGTGCGCGAGGCGCGCGCGCTCACCGCCGCGCACAGCGAGGACGACGCCGAGGACTACCTGCAGGACGTCGGCGACGGCGGCCTGCCGGACTACGCCGCGCGGGGAATCGAGCTGACGCGGGAGACCCGCGGGCTGCGGGTATGGCTGCCGCTGCAGCTGCACGGGGTGGCGGCTTTCCGCGCCGCGCTCGACGAGAAGCTCGACCTGGCCGCGCGAGCCCACCGCGCGCTGTCCGAGGACGACGAGCTGGAGGTCCCGGAGGCGCCGGAACTGTCCACGGTGGTCTTCCGCAGCCGCGCCGGGGACGCCGCGACGCGGGCGCTGCTGGAGCGGATCAACGGCAGCCGCCGGGTGTTCTGCTCCAGCACCGTGCTGGACGGGCGGGTGACGCTGCGGCTGTGCGTGCTGTCGTTCCGCAGCCACCGCGAACACGTGGACGAAGCGGTCGCGATCATCCGCGAGGCGAGCGCTACCGTGGCGGACGGCTCGGTGTGAACGCACCGCCGGGCCGATGCGGGAACTACCTCGAAGCGCGGTGCGAACGCGGAAGGTGGATGCATGCGACAGCGCACTCTCGGCGCCACGGGACCCCAGGTGTCCGCGCTCGGTCTCGGCCTGATGGGCATGTCCGATTTCTACGGCCCCGCGGACCGCGCGGAGAGCATCGCGACCGTGCACGCGGCGATCGACGCGGGGGTGAGCCTGCTCGACACCGGTGATTTCTACGGCAGCGGGCACAACGAGCTGCTGCTGCGCGATGCCCTGCGGTCCGGTGACCGGGACGAGGTGCAGATCAGCGTCAAGTTCGGCGCGATGCGCGATCCGGCCGGCGCGCTCATCGGCTTCGACGGCCGCCCCGAGGCGGTGAAGAACTCCCTGGCGCAGACGTTGCAGCGGCTCGGCACCGACCACGTCGACATCTACCGCCCCGCCCGGCTGGATCCGCAGGTGCCGATCGAGGACACCGTCGGCGCGATCGGCGAGATGGTCGACGCCGGCCACGTGCGCCACATCGGGCTGTCCGAAGTGGGCGCGCGGACGCTGCGGCGCGCGGCCGCGGTCCGCCCCGTGGCGGATCTGCAGATCGAGTACTCGGTAATCTCCCGCGGCATCGAACCGGAGATCCTGCCGACCTGCCGGGAGCTGGGCATCGGCATCACCGCCTACGGCGTGCTCTCGCGCGGACTGCTGTCCGGCCGGTGGGGCAAGCAGGACTCCGAGCGGGATCCGCGCGGGCACTTCCCCCGGTTCGCCGGCGCGAACCTGGAGCAGAACCTGGGGCTGGTCGACCGGCTCCGCGAGATCGCCTCCTCCCGGGGGGTCAGCGTGGCGCAGCTGGCGATCTCCTGGGCGGTGGCGCAGGGCACGGACATCGTGCCGCTGGTGGGTGCGCGGCGCCGCGACCGCCTCGACGAGGCCCTCGGGGCGCTGGACGTGGAGCTGACCGCCGAGGAGCTCTCCGCGATCACCCGCGCCGTCCCGCCGGACCAGGTCGCCGGGGACCGCTACGACGCGGACGGCATGCGGCTGCTGGACAGTGAGCGCTGACACCTCCTCGGCCCGGTGCGCGCCACGTGCGCCCCGGACGCCGGTGGCCGTAGTCTGGGCGGGAGTCGACCGAATCGGGGCGCCGGGGGCGGAGCGCGGTTCCGGCGCCCTCCTTCCACCACGCGAGGAGCTGCCCGATGCCGCAGGCGCATGCGCAGATCCGCACGGAGCGCCCGGAGCGCTACCGCAAGCAGCTCGCCTCCCACCTGGGACGGCGCTGCACGATCTCCGACGAGGCCGACGGCGGCGTCCGCATCACGCTGCCCGCTGACGGCGGCGCCGGGTCGTGCCTGCTGACCTGCCGGGCGGAAGTGCTGTTCCTCGACGCGGCGGGCGACAGCGCGGAGGACCTCTCCCGCGTGCAGGACGTGATCGGCCGCCACCTGGAGCGCTTCGGCGAGCGCGAGGGGCTCACCGTCACGTGGAGCTGCTGACCGCGCTCCGCCGGCGCATCCCTGCGGCCACGGGACGTTTCGGCTCCGCGGGCCGCGGGTAGGGAGCCGAGGCAGCGGGGCGCGACGGTACGACGCGGAGGGCGCGACCATGGCGGGGAAACCCCAGGTGCAGGTGCGCCGGATCTACGAGGAGTTGCGCGAGGACGACGGCACCCGGGTGCTCGTCGACCGCGTGTGGCCGCGCGGGCTGAGCAAGGACAGCGCCGCGCTCGACGAGTGGCGCCGCGACGTGGCTCCGTCCACCGATCTGCGCAAGTGGTACGGCCACGACCCCGAGCGCTTCGATGAGTTCCGCAGGCGCTACGAGCAGGAGCTCGACGCTCCCGAGCAGCGCTCCGGTCTGGAGCACCTGCGCGAGCTGGCGCGGGACGGGACGCTGACCCTGCTGACGGCGACGCGGGATCCGGACATCAGCGCCGCGCGGGTGCTGGCCGAGCTGGTGCACCGCTGAGCGGTCACGCACCGCACCCGTTCCCCCGCTGGTCCTCGCCGGCCAGTTCGGCGAGCAACCGCTCCATGGCGCGGTAGCGGTCGGCCAGCCGGCGGTGCTGGTCGGGGGCGAGGGAGGACAGTCGGGAGGGATCGGCGTTGTGCGCGATGTCCTGCCGCTTGACCAGCAGCGCGCCCGGTGTCCCGGCGACGCGGCGCGCGTAGTCCGCCAGCTCCTCCCCGCAGCGCTTCGTCACCGCCCGCACGATGGCCGCGGTCTCCGGTGCGAGGCCGAGGCGGTCCAGTTCGGCGAAGCACATCACGTCGTCCTCGACGGCGTCGTGCAGCCAGGCGGCGGCGACCTGCTCCGCGCTCCCGCCGTGCGCCCGGACACCGCCGGCCACGGCGGCCAGGTGCTCGGTGTAGGGGCGCCCGGCCTTGTCGGTCTGCCCCCCGTGGCGGCGCCGGGCCAGCCGTTCCACCTCGGAGGTGCTCGGGGCGCGTGCCCACCGCCGGCGGCGGCCGCGGTCGGGTGCGGTGGGGCAGTGCAGCCGCCGCGCTCCGGGAGGCTCGGGTACGGCGCGGTAGATCGCGGCCAGCCGGTGCGGCACGGTGCGGTCCGGCTCGGAGGCGATCCGGTCGAGCCGTTCGGCCACGTGGAGATCGTGCGAGTCCTCCTCCGCGCGGTGGCTGGCCGGGGTGTGGAACTGGACTTCGAACTTCTGGCCGCTCGCGGCTTCGCGCCACGAGGAGTTGATGCCGCGGTAGCCGTGCGAGGTCCAGGCGTTCTTCCACTTGATGCCGGTGAAGCAGTCGGCGAGATCGTCGCGGATCCAGCGCGCGACGGCGGCGTAGTCCGCGTCGGGCAGGACGAAGGCGTAGCGCACCGCGTCGCGGATGCGGTCGATCGGCCAGGACCCCGGCCGCGGTTCCTCCCGCGTTTTGATGACGAGCTTGGTCTTCAGCGACAGCTCGGTCTTGCGGTGCGTGCCCTCGTCGGGACCGAGGAGGCGCGCCTGCGGGCAGCGGTTGCGCACGCGGCGCTCGACGGCGCGCATGAGCGCGGTCAGGTCGGGTTCGCACTGCGCGGCCTGCCGCAGCAGCGCGTCGGCCTGCTCGTTGGCCTCGGGCGGGAGGTACAGAGGCACCCCGCGGCGCACGCCGATCCAGGAACCGTCCACCTGCCTGCCGGAACACGCCTCCAGCGGTGTCCCGTCCCCTCCGCTCGGTGTGCTCACGGCTGTGGCACCCCCGCTCAGCGCGGTCGTCGTCCCGGCAGCGGTCGTTCCCGCTCCGCGCGTGCCGGGCGCGTGCGCGAGCGGCCCGCCGCGCGCGTGCGTTGCCCGCCGCGGGGACAGTACTGACGACTCCGTTTCCACGAAGGATTGTCGCAGCTGTGGGGGCTGGTGGTGTTGAACGACCGAGGTGTTCTCCGCCCCGACCAGCGCGGGCGAGTCCGACCGGGCGCCGCCGCAACACCGGGTGCGGCCGCCTCGCGGCGCTGTACAACGGGTCGACGCTGGTCACGCTCAGCATCGGCGTCGGTTGCCTGTACGCCGGCCTGTTCCCCATCAACGTCGGTGCGGCGTGGTTCCTCGTCCCCGCCCCGGTGCTGGGCAACAGCCTGCAGCACCCACCGCCCCCGGCACCTACGTCAACCTGGCGCGGGGGTTCACCACGATGGGCGCGGTGGCCGGAGCGCTGGGGTCGAGCCTGGGGTCCGACCGCGCGGTGCGGCAGGCCGCCTACGGCTACCGGGAGGAGCAGCGCCGCGCCCGCGAGGCCGCGCAGAAGCAGCAGGACCGGCAGCGCAGCTGACCCGCGCTGCGGGCGGGTGTGCACGGCGTCCCGGTGGGCACCGGTGCGGTCGGTCCGGGAGCGGTGCGCACCCGGACCGCCCGGCTGCGGCTACAGGTGCTGCCGCTGCTGTTCGCGCTGCTGTTCGTAGTGCTTGCGCGCCTGCTGCGTCGAATCGAGCGCGGAAACCTCGGCCACGGGCACGTCCCACCACGCCTCGGGTGGTAGCTGCGCCTTGTTCGGGTCGGTTTCCACGTACACCGCGGTCGGTTCGGAGGCCTCCCGCGCCGTCGCCAGCGCGTCGCGGAGTTCGTCCACGGTGTCCGCGCGCAGCACGTGCAGGCCCAGGCTGCGCGCGTTGCCGGCCAGGTCGACCGGCAGCGGATCCCCGGTGAACCTCCCGTCGGCGTCGCGGAAGCGGTACTCGGTGCCGAACCGCTCCGCGCCGATCTTGCCGGACAGGCCGCCGATGGAGGCGTAACCGTGGTTCTGCACGAGCACGAGGGTGATCTTGATCCCCTCCTGCACCGCGGTGACCAGTTCGGTGGGCGCCATCAGGTAGGTGCCGTCGCCGACGAGGGCGAACACCTCCCGGGAGTCGTCGGCCAGCCGCGCACCGATCGCGGCGGGGATCTCGTAGCCCATGCACGAGTAGCCGTACTCGACGTGGTACTGCCGCACGTCGCGGGCGCGCCAGAGCTTGTTGAGGTCCTCCGGCATCGAGCCGGCCGCGTTGACGACCACGTCCCGGTCGGCGACCACGTCGTCGAGCGCGCCGAGGACCTCGGCCTGGCCGGGGCGCTCGGCACCGCCGGCGCTGCGGGTGGTCGCGTCGATCACCTCGGCCCACCGGCGCGCGCCCGCGCGGTACTCGGCCACGTAGTCCGCGGACACGCGGTGGTCGCCGAGCTGCTCGGTCAGCGCCTCCAGCGCGGCGCGGGCGTCGCCGATCACGGGTGCGGCGGACTGCTTGTGCGCGTCCGCACCGGTGATGTTGATGTTGACGAACCGCACGTCGGGGTTGGCGAACAGGGTCCGCGAGGCCGTGGTGAAGTCGGAGTACCGCGTGCCGACGCCGATGACGAGGTCGGCCCGCCGCGCGATGTCGTCGGAGACGGCGGTGCCGGTGTGCCCGATCGACCCGAGCTCGTTGGGGTGGTCGAACCGCAGCGCTCCCCGACCGGCCTGCGTGGAGGACACGGGGATGCCGGTGGTTTCGGCGAAGTGCCGCAGCTGCTCCTCCGCGGCGGCGTGGTGCACCCCTCCCCCGGCGATGATCAGCGGGCGTTCGGCCGCGCGGATGCGTTCGGCGGCGGTGCGGACCGCCCGCGGGTCGGGCGCGGGCCGGGGGACCGTCCAGACGCGTTCGGCGAAGAACTCCTCCGGCCAGTCGTGGGCCTCGGCCTGCACGTCCTGCGGCAGCGCCAGCGTGACCGCACCGGTCTCGACCGGGTCGGTGAGCACGCGCATCGCCTCGAGCGCGGCGGGGACGAGCGCTTCCGGTCGCCACACGCGGTCGAAGTACTGGGACACCGGGCGCAGGCAGTCGTTGACGGAGACGTCGCCGGCGTGCGGCGCCTCCAGCTGCTGCAGCGCGGGGTCGACGCGGCGGGTGGCGAACACGTCGCCGGGCAGCAGCAGCACCGGCAGGTGGTTGATGGTCGCCAGCGCCGCGCCGGTGACGAGGTTCGTCGCGCCGGGGCCGATGGAGGTGGTGCACGCGTAGGTGGACAGGCGGTTGCTCTGGCGGGCGTAGCCGACGGCCGCGTGCACCATCGCCTGCTCGTTGCGGCCCTGCAGGTAGGGCAGCTCGTCCCGCTGCTCGAGCAGGGCCTGGCCCATGCCGCCGACGTTGCCGTGCCCGAAGATGCCCCAGCACCCCGCGATGAACCGCTCGCGCACCCCGTCGCGTTCGACGTGCTGGTTCGCGAGGAACCGGACCAGGGCTTGCGCGACCGTCAGACGCTGCGTGCTCATCGTCCCTCCACTGCGGTCTCCTGCGGCGCCCGGTAGAGCGGCAGCCGCGGATCGACGTCCTGCTGTGCCCACGTGTCGCGCACCCAGGCGTGCGCCGGGTCGTCGCAGATCCGCCACACGCGCTCCGGCGACGGGCCGGCCATCACGTTGAGGTAGTACATGTCGTAGCCGGGAACGGCCATCGAGGGACCGTGCCAGCCGTCCGGGATGAGCACCACGTCGCCGGTGCGCACCTCGGCGAGCACGTCGGTGGTGCTGCCGGGCCCGGACGGGGCGACGCGCTGGTAGCCCATCCCCGGCGTGCCGCCCGCCTCGGCGATCTCGAAGTAGTAGATCTCCTCGAGCTCGGCCTCGCCCTCGCGTTCCTCGTCGTGCTTGTGCGGCGGGAACGACGACCAGTTGGCGGCGGGGGTGAGCACTTCGACGGCGATGAGCTTGTCGGCCTCGAACACGTGCGCCGCGCCGAAGTTGTTCACCTGGCGGCTGGACTGGCCCGCACCGCGCAGCTCGACGGGCACGTCCGAGGCCGGGCCGTACCGCACGGGCAGGCGGTTGTCGCAGCGCGCCCCGGTGAGCGCGAACCGCCCGCCACCGGAGCTGCGCACGCGCACCTGCGCGTCGCGCGGGACGTAGACGAAGTCGCTGACGCCGGTGAACACGCTGCCGCGGCCGGCGATGTCGTGCACCTGCCCGTCGCACTCGACGGTGCAGCCGCCGGACAGCGACAGGATGATCCACTCGCTGTCCCCGGTGGCGTACTCGTGCTCCTGGCCCGGGGCGAGTTCGAGCACGCGCAGCGAGGAGTAGCCCCAGCCGGCCGAGTCCGGGTCGACGTGGGCGGAGTACGGGTGCCGCGCCGCGGATCCGGCGGGCAGGTAGTGCTGTTGGTCGGTCAACGTCGGCTCCTTCGGGTTCAGAGCAGGTTCACCGCGGTGTCCACCGCTTTGGTCACGTCGCCGTCGTGCGGGTACAACAACGTGCGTCCCACGACGAGCCCGCGGACCGTGGGGATCCGCAGGGCGCGGCGCCACCGCTCGTACGTCGCCTCCGGGTCGGTGCTCACGTCGCCGCCGAGCAGCACCGTCGGCAGCGTGGTGGCGGCCAGTGCGGTCTCGACGGTGTCGACGTCCTCGGTGACGGGGACTTTCAGCCAGGTGTGCGCCGAGGTGCCGCCGAGGCCGGAGGCGATGGCGATCGCGCGGGCCACGCCCTCGGCGGTCACGTCGTTGCGCACCTTGCCGTCGACGCGGCTGCTCATGAACGGCTCGACCATGGTCATCAGGCCGCGGCGGGACATCTCGTTGATGGCGTCGGCGGTACCGGTGAGGGTGTTCAGCGTGCCGGCGTCGTCCGGGGCGATGCGCAGCAACAGCTTGCCGGCGTCGAACCGCAGCCGTTCGATGTCCTCGGGGCGGTGCCCGGTGAACCGGTCGTCCAGTTCGAAGGAGGCCCCGGCGATCCCGCCGCGGTTCATCGAACCGATGGCGAGCTTGTTCTCCAGCGCCCCCATGAGCAGCAGGTCCTCGAGGACGTCGGCGGTGCCGAGCACGCCGTCGACGCCGGGCCGCTCCAGCGCGGTGCACAGCCGCTGCAGCAGGTCGGCGCGATCGGCCATGGCCAGGGCGTCGTCACCCGCGGCCAGCGCACCGCGCGCGGGGTGGTCGGCGGCCACGATCATCAGCTGCCCGCGCTCACCGAGCAGGTCGCGGCGAGCGCGCCGGGAGGCCGCCTCGGCCACGGCCTCGGGGCGCTGCGCCCGCACGGCGGTGAGTTCGGGGATGCTCAGTGCAGTCACTGTGGAAGCCTTTCGGTCAGACCGACGATCCGGCCGGGCTGTT
The DNA here is from genome assembly GCF_054782015.1 of Salinifilum aidingensis. Lineage (NCBI taxonomy): Bacteria > Bacillati > Actinomycetota > Actinomycetes > Pseudonocardiales > Pseudonocardiaceae > Salinifilum > Salinifilum aidingensis. The sequence continues at coordinate 10,957 of NZ_BAAGTH010000019.1, forward strand.
CGGCAGCGCACGCGCCAGAAGATCGTCCACTTCGGACTCGGAGGGCATGGCGGAGGAGCAGGCCAGGCGGGAGGCGACCAGGGCGCCGGCGGCGTTGGCGAAGCGCATGGTCCGCTCGAGGTCCCAGCCGGACAGCAGCCCGTGGCACAGGGCACCGCCGAAGGCGTCGCCCGCGCCGAGCCCGTTGACGACGTCCACCGGCACCGGTGGCGCGACGGCGCGGTCGGTGCTGGTGCGCGCGAGCACGCCGCCCGGGCCCTGCTTGATGACGGCGAGTTCCACGCCGGCCTCGAGCAGCAGGTCCGCGGCTTCTTCGGGATCGCGCGAGCCGACGGCGCGCTCCACCTCGTCGAGGTTGCCGACAGCGACGGTCACGTGCTGCAGCGCCTCGCGGTAGAAGCTGCGGGCCTCGTCGTGGTCGGTCCAGAACATGGGCCGCCAGTCGAGGTCGAAGACGGTGGTTCCGGACTTGGCGCGGTGCCGCAGGGCCTGCAGGGTGGCCGTGCGGCTCGGTTCGTCGGACAGGCCGGTGCCGGTCATCCAGAAGATCCGCGCCCGGGCGATCGCGTCGAGGTCGAGCTCCTCGGGGTGGATCTCCATGTCCGGCGCCTTCGGGTACCGGTAGAAGTGCAGCGGGAAGTCGTCCGGCGGGAACAGCTCGCAGAAGGTGACCGGGGTCGGGTACTGCTGCACCGCGGCGACGAAGCGGTCGTCGACGCCGAACTCGCGCAGCTGGCGGTGGATGTACTCGCCGAACGGGTCGGCACCGGTGCGGCTGATGACCGCGGTGCGGTGTCCCAGGCGCGACCCGGCCACCGCCACGTTGGTCGCCGTCCCGCCGAGGAACTTGCCGAACGACTCGACGTCCGCCAGGCCCACGCCCACTTGCTGGGGGTAGATGTCCACTCCGATCCGGCCGATCGTGAGCACGTCGAAGCCGTCAGCCATGTCGAGCCTCCGAGTTGGGTGGAACGGCGCCCGCGGCGGTGCGGACGCCCTGCATGCCGTACCCGGATGTTTACTGGACCACCCCGAATTTGTCAATACATTATGACTTGAGTGGGTGGTGGAGCGGCCGGTGAAACCGCTCGCCACCGGGGTTCGGGGTCACGCTCGGTGACCGTTGGTCGCTCCCGGAACCCGCTGATCGACGCCGCCGGAAGCACCATTGATCGGGCAGCCCCGGAGAGGTCAGGAGCAGGTGCGCCAGAGGGCTTCGAGCGCGGCCAGCACCCGGCAGCACAGCCTGGTCTTCCCGCTGTTCGAGCACTACGGCGTCAGCATCTGGGTGCCCGAGGTCGGCGGAGCCATCGATCCCGCCTCCGAAGCCCACGAGTTGATCACGGGTGCGTTCGGCGGCATGTCCAAGGGTGAACGCAACAGGATCAAGGTGCGCGTCCGCACCGCTATGAGCTCGCAGTCCCAGCTCGAAGGCCGCTACCTCGGCGGCCGCCCGCCCTACGGCTACCGTCTCATCGCCGCAGGAGCGCATCCCAACCCCGGCAAGGCCGCCGAAGGCAAACGTCTGCACCAACTCGCACCCGACCCCGACACCGCCCCCGTCGTCCAGCGGATCTTCGACGAGTGCTGCTCGGGCCACGGCATCTACGCCATCGCCGAAGGACTCACCCGCGACGGCGTCCCCAGCCCAGCGCTCACGACCCCGCCCGCAACACGCACCGCTCCGGCACCGCCTGGCCCAAAGGCGCCGTGCGCGCCATCCTGCTCAACCCGCGCTACACCGGCCACCAAGTCTGGAACAAACAACGCAAGAAAGAAGTCCTCGTCGACGTCGACGACGTCTCACTCGGCCACCACAGCCGCCAAACCTCACACGCCCTCGACAACGGAGCCAGCCCCGAAACCATCGGCCAATGGATCGCCGACACCGAAGCAGAAAAAGCCAAAGCACACGCGATCCTGCGCGAACACCACCAACCCACGGCTCAACCCGAACCCGAGATGATCACCACACTGTTCCGAGCCTGCCGCGAAGCCACCCGCACTCTCCAGCAAGCACACCCCGAGACCAAGGCGTCCGTCTACCACGCCCTCGGATTCACGATCACCTACCACAAAGAAACCCACACCGCGAAAGTCCAGGTCAACCCGAACCCTCACTGCTGTCAGCAACCTCACCGAACACAACACCAGGTGGAGGTCACGGGTTTCGTTCTCCACCGGGTCGTCCGCATGAACACAGCACCGCGAAGCTCCGAAGAATCACAGGCCACCGAACAAGGCCACGGCGCCCAGACCACCGAGAGCAGCTCCCGCTCCCACGTCGATGGCCGAACGTACCGAAGTTCGGGTCAGCGCCGCGCCCAACAAACCGATCGCCGTGACATACAGTGTCCACCAGCTCGCCGCGCACACCATCACGACAGCCCCCATGACCAACGTCTGAGCGAACACCGGTGTTCCCGGGACCAGGAACTGCGGCATGAAAGTCAGATAATAGATCAGAGCTTTTGGGTTCAGCACGTTGTTGAGAAATCCCTGCACTGCCGGTGATCCGGTGCTGCGCGGTGGGGTCAAGTCGGCCTCCGGGTGCCGTCGCCGCCGCCATGCCGAAACCACCAGCATCCCACCCAACAACACCAGATAACTGCCTCCCAGGACACGCAAGACCATGAGCATCACGGTGTTGGCGACCACGACCGCGGCGAGACCACTGGCCGCCACCAGCGTCAAGAAGGCCAACCCAGTGCAGATGCCCACGACGGTGAAGTACCCCTGGCGCCGATCGCCGGTGACGGCGTTACGTGTGACCACCACGAAGTCAGGGCCAGGCACCACCAGCATCAACAAGGTCGTCGCAACGAAGACGGGTAGATGTGCGATCATAAGCGTCCCATGCAGTGCGGAAGCGGAAATCACCAAAACGGCGGAACACCAGTCTCGCCAAAGAAGCAGCAAGTGAATAGCATCTCCGTGTAGAGTTCGGATGATGCCTCAATCAGTCAAACTAGATCCGGTTGACCTGCAGATCCTGGCAGTCTTGCAGAACAACGCCCGACTCCCCAACAAGGACCTGGCCGCTACGGTCGGCATCGCCGCCTCAACCTGCCTGGACCGCGTCAACAGGCTCCGTGAAGTCGGGGTTATCCTCGGCTACGGCGTCAAGGTCGACGCCGAGAAGCTCGGCAGGCCCCTGCAAGCGCTGCTCTCCATCCGCGTGCAGCCCCACCGGCGTCCGTTAGTCGATCCATTCGTCGAACACGTGCTGTCCCAACCGGAAACCCGCGAGCTCTACCACCTCACAGGTCCTGACGACTTCCTCGTGCACGTGGCCGCGGAAAGCGCCGACGCCCTGCAACGGCTCGTCCTCGACGAATTCACCGCCCGGGACGAAGTTGCCCTCGTACACACCAACCTCATCTTCCAGCGTTGGGAAGGCAGCCCACTACTCCCACCTACCGAGTAACGACAGGCACAGCCCACCAACCAGTCTCGGTCGTCGCTGGGCAGCTGCTGGGCTGCGGCAACGCGCTCGTCGAGCCCGGCGAAGGGATCGAAGCGGGGCAGCTTCGGGTGCGTCGGCAGGCTGAGCGCGTGCAACGATCGCAGGAGGGCGCCGAGCTCGGCCGTCGTGGCCGGGCGATGCTCGCAGCTCCTCGACCTCTACCGCGAGGAGGAATGGTGACCCGTCTCGCCATCACAGGACACCGGGGCCTTCCGACTGCCACCGCCGAGGCCGTCGACCGCGAGTTGCGGCAGATCATCGCCGGCTGCAGCGAGCTCGTCGGGTTGAGCTGCCTGGCCGACGGTGCCGACTCGCAGTTCGCCCGAGCCGTCCTCGACCGCGGCGGCAGCCTGACCGCAATCGTGCCCGCCGCGGAGTACCGCGACGGGCTTCCGGCCGAGCACCACGCCACCTACGACGCACTGTTCGAACAAGCCGCCGACGTGGTCCGCCTCGACCACGTGGAGTCCACCGAGCAGTCCCACATGGACGCGAGCGAAACCATGCTCGACATGACCGACGAGCTCATCGCCGTGTGGGACGGCCAACCGGCACGCGGGTTCGGCGGCACCGCCGACGTCGTCGCCGCGGCCCGCGACCGCGGACTGCCCGTCACCGTGGTCTGGCCCGACGGCGCCAGCAGGGACTGAGCGCTCGCGCTGCCAGTACCGCACGCGCTCGGGCCGATCGGAGCGAACACCACCGACCAGAACGGGCGCGGTTCCTCACGAGGCCGGCACGCCACCCGCGGACACCTCACCGGTGAGCGGAGCGAGCGCGTCGAGCAGTGCTTCGGCCGCAGCGGTGTCGTCCGGCCCCCCGGTTTCGAACTCGGCGAGTTCCACCCCGACCACCTCCCCGCCGGCAAGCGCGCACGCCATCGCGCGCAGGTCCGCCGGCCGCAGCCCACACGGAACGCTGTAGTCGGTGGCCACGAGGCCCGGTTCCAGCACGTCGCAGTCCAGGTGCACGTAGACCGGACGGTCCTCGACGGCCGCGGCCACGCGCTCGGCGAACCCCGCTCCCGGTGGGACCGTCCGCACGCTCGCGTCCAGCAACGGTCGCTCTCCCGCGTCGACGTCGCGCACGCCCGCCAGCACGATGTTCTCCAGCCGCAGCCCCGCGCCGAGCCCGGAGCGCCACAGTCCGGCCGGTCCGGACAGCGCGAGCCCGCCGAGGTACCCGCTCGGCGTCGTCCCCGGCGTGTTCAGGTCGGCGTGGGCGTCCAACCACAGAACGCACGCGTCCGGCCGGTGCCGCACCACGGCGGGCACCGTCGCCAAGGCAGCGGCGCAGCGGTTCAGCACCGTCACCGGAACGGCGCCGTCGCCGAGCACCTGTCCGAGGTGCGCGCCCAGTTCCCGCAGCTGGGGCAGCGCCGCGTCGAGTTCGACCCGCCAGTCGGCGTTCAACGCCGCGCGCGGCGTGCCGAGCACCTCCGGTTGCAGGCCCAGCCGGCGGGACGTTCGCTCTCCCAGCACGCGCGCCCCGGTCATGGCCCGATCGTTGTGGTCACCCGCGCGTCCAGCGAACACCGCCAGCGCGCGTTCCCCGGGCACGTCAGCTGAGCTCGGCACTCCACGCTCCTGTCCCGTCTGCGCCCCATCGTTCCGCCTGGTCCCCGTCGTCGTAACCTCGCGCGCCCCGCCCTCCGCTCGGGGCCGTTCCGTCGGGCGCACCGGCCGGCGCGCTGACGCGCTCCTCACACCACGGCCTCATCGGTCTCCCCCTCGTCGCCGGCCCCGCGCACGGGCAGCGCGTCGAACGCGGCCGGTGGCTCGCGCCAGTTGCGGCCGTCATCGCCGCGGCGGGCCGCCTCGATCGCCCGCCAGACGCGCTCCGGGGTGGCGGGCATGTCGACGTGCCGCACGCCCAGGTGCCGCAGGGCGTCGACCACCGCGTTCTGCACCGCCGGGGTCGCGCCGATCGTCGCCGACTCGCCGATGCCCTTCGCGCCCATCGGGTTGCTCGGCGTGGGCGTCTCGGTGTTGGCCGTCTCCAGCGGCGGCACGTCGGCGGCCGAGGGCACCGCGTAGTCGGCCAGCGTGGCCGTGGCGGGGTTGCCCTCCTCGTCGTAGCGCATGTGCTCCCACAACGCCTGCGCCATGCCCTGCACCGCACCGCCCTGCTGCTGGCCGCGCACGAGCAGCGGGTTGACCACGGTGCCGCAGTCGTCGACGGCGAGGTGGCGCACCGGGGTGACCATGCCGGTCTCGGCGTCGACGTCGACGACCGACACGTGCGCGCCGAACGGGAACGTCGCGCCGTCGGGGCTGAAATCGGTCTGCGCCCGCAACGGCACCTCCTGCTCGTCGGCCGCGGCGACGATCTCGCTCCAGGTCAACGTCGCGCCCGGCACGCCGGAAACCCCGAGACCGCCCGACTCGACGACCTCGATGTCCTCCGAGGAGGCCTCCAGGCGCGCCGCGGCGACCTCCTTGGCCCGCTGCAGCACCTGCTCGCCGGCCTGCCGCACGGCGCTGCCGCCGAGCTGCAGCGAGCGGGACCCGCCCGTGCCGGATCCGCGCGGCACCCGCGCCGTGTCGGACTGCACGAACTCGACATCGGCCATGTCCAGTCCCAGCATCTCGGCGACGATCATCGTGAACGCGGTGGCGTGCCCCTGGCCGTGCGCGGAGGTGCCGACGGCGATGCGGGCGCCGTCGGCGTCCACCGCGACCTCGGCGTACTCGCCGGAACCGCCGCCGGTGATCTCCACGTAGGTGCTCACGCCGATGCCGAGCAGCGTCGTCTCCCCCGCCGCGATGCGCCGCTGCTGCTCGGCGCGGAGAGCCTCGTGGTCGATCACGCGCAGCGCTTCGTCGAGCGGGCGCTCGTAGTCCCCGCTGTCGTAGCGCGCGCCCACCAGCGTGGTGTGCGGGAAGCGCTCGGGCCGCAGGAAGTTCCGCCGCCGCAGCTGGACCGGATCCATGCCGAGATCGGCCGCGGCGACGTCCATCGCGCGTTCCAGCATCGCGGCCGCCTCGGGGCGGCCCGCACCGCGGAACGCCCCCATCGGGGTGGTGTTGGTGAGCACGCCCATGGCGTCGTAGCTGATCTCGGGGACGTCGTAGACGCCCTGGGCCATCAGCCGCGTCGGCCCCAGGGGGAACGAACCGCCGAACCCGGCGTAGGCGCCGGAGTCCCCGAGCACGCGGCAGCGCATGCCCACGAGGCGCCCGTCGCGGCGCAGCCCGAGCTCGACGTACTGCACCTGGCCGCGGCCGTGCGGCATCGCCTGCATGTTCTCCGAACGCGTCTCCACCCAGCGCACCGGGCGGTCGAACCGGCGCGCCAGGGCGATGACCACGGCGTGCTCGGGGGCCAGGCCGGCTTTCCCGCCGAAGGCCCCGCCGACGTGCGGGGTGACGACGCGCACCCGTTCGGCCGGCCAGTCGAACGCGGTGGCCGCGGCGTCGCGCAGGCCGTGCGGCATCTGCGTGGACACGTGGATGGTGACCTCGACGCCGTCCTCGGCTCCGCCGGGTTCGACGAGGATCGCGTTGCCCTCCATCGGCACGACGGCCACGCGCTGGTTCTCGATGCGCACGCGGCTGACGACCTCGGCCTCGCGCAGCACGTCCGCACCCGCGGCGTCGCGGAAACCGCCGGCGACGTTGCCGCCCAGCTCCGGGAACTGGGCCGGCGCACCGTCGGCGACGGCCTGCTCCGGGTCCACCGCGGCCGGCAGCGGGGTGAAGTCGACGTCCACCAGCTCGACGGCGTCGGCGACGGCCTCGGGGCTCTCGCCGACGACGACCGCCACGGGTTCGCCGACGAACCGCACGCGGCCGGTCGCCAGCGGCGGCCGCCGGCAGGCGGGGTTGAACTCCACGAACGGGGGCGGGGTCGGCACGTCGAGCTCGCTCGCCGACAGCGCCGCGACGATGCCGGGCGCGGATGCGGCCGCGGAGGTGTCGACGGCGTCGACGGACGCGTGCGCGACCGGCGAGCGCGCGAATCCCACGTGCAGCATGCCGGGCGCGGAGCGGTTCCCCACGTATCCGGCGCGCCCGCGGAGGAGCTCCGGGTCCTCGACTCGTCGGACCTCGTTGCCGAGCAGCGATCCCACCATGATCACCACCCTAGTGCCCGTGCCCGCCCGACGGCACCACCGAGGTGCGCCACCGGCGCGTCGGGGACGTTCCCACCCCCGCGCGACGCTTCCCCGAGCCGCCGAGCGGTCCGCACCCCGAGGAATTCACAGTGGACGTAACAATTCGGCGAACCCGCGCGTGCGAAATTTCGAACCGCGCGGTTTTCGGGCCCCGAGCAGTGCTCCGAACGGCGGAATTCGTCCGGAGGACTTTGCACCACGTGCAAAACCTGAGCGGCGGCATCCGCGCGGAATCCCCGGTTCCGCAACGGGGCGAATCAGCGTTGTTGACCCGGTCCCCCGGCCGCTGTAACTTGCGTCGGCAACGCAGCCGGATCCCCTCCACAACGGCGAAAACCACTGCCATGCCGACGCCAGCACGAAGGAGTGCTCCATGGCAACGCAACCGGCAACCACACGCGATCCCTACATTCCCACTCCCGAGGACGCGGTCGAGCCCCCGAGCGGATGGCGCCCGAGCTTGCGCTACCTCGGCCCCGGACTGATCGTCAGCGCTTCGATCGTCGGTTCCGGCGAACTCATCGCCACCACCGCGCTCGGCGCCGAGGCCGGCTTCGTCCTGCTCTGGTTGGTCGTTCTGTCCACCGGCGTGAAAGTCGCGGTGCAGGCCGAACTCGCGCGCTGGACGATCAGCACGGGCAAACCGGCGCTGAGCGGATTCAACGACGTGCCACCGCGTTTCGGACGCATCGGATGGATCAACGTCCTCTGGATCGTCCTCGCGCTGTCCAAACTGATCCAGGTCGGCGGAGTCGTCGGCGGGATGGCGCTGTCGTTGAGCGTGCTCATGCCGGTCGGCGGCGATCCGCTGAGCACCGCGTCGCTGACGTTCTGGACGGCCGTGGTCGTCTGCGGCAGCGCGGCGCTGCTGGTCACCAGCGGCTACCGGATGATCGAGCGCGGAGCGTTCGCGCTGGTCGTGCTGTTCTCCATCGGCACGATCGCGATCGCCCTGGGGCTGCCGCTGACCCCGTTCGCCTACTCCGGTGCGGACGTGCTCGGCGGGCTGAGCCTCATGCTCCCGGTCGGAGCGCTCGGCGCCGCGATCGCGATGTTCGGCCTCACCGGTGTCGGCGCGGACGAGATCACCTTCTACACCTACTGGTGCCTGGAGAAGGGCTACGCGCGCTGGGCCGGTCCACCGGACGGCAGCGCAGCGTGGCGCCGCCGGGCGCGCGGCTGGATCCGGGTCATGTACAAGGACGTGTTCCTGTCCTGGATCATCTACACGGTGGCCACGATCGGCTTCTACATCATGGGCGCGGCCGTGCTGCACCCGCGCGGACTCGTCCTCGAGGGCAACGAGATGATCACCACGCTCTCGCGGATGTACACCGACGTGATCGGCGAGGGCATGAGCGTGGCGTTCCTCATCGGCGCGGCCGCGGTGCTCGGCTCCACCCTGTGGGCTTCGATCCCGAGCTGGGCGCGCATGTTCACGAACCTGTTCGCCACCGTGGGACTGCTCGACTGGGGCAACGCGCACGTGCGCGACCGCACGGTGCGCGCCATGACGGTCGTGCTGCCGGTGCTGTGGGGCGCGGCCTACCTGTTCGTCAGCGAGCCGGTGATCATGGTGCAGATCGGCGGGGTGATGACCGGCATCTTCCTGCCGGCCGTGGTCATCGCTACCTGGTACCTGCGGCGCACCCAGGTCGACCCCGCGCTGCACGGCGGGGCGTGGTTCAACGGGCTGCTGCTGATCAGCTCCGTGGCGATCAGCCTGCTCGGCGTGTACACGGTGCTCAACGTCTTCGGCATCACGATCGGCGGCGCCGAGGTCACCTGAGCGCTGCCCGCACCACCGGCCCCGGTCGCCGCGCGGCCGGGGCTGGCCGTCGCTCACCCGGCGTGCTAGGGAATGCGGGGCACCGACGCCGAGGAACGAGGGGGCCGCATGACCGAGCCGCAGCGGACGCTGGTCCTGCTCCGGCACGCGAAATCCGCCAGGCCGGAGGGCGTGCAGGACCGCGAACGCCCGTTGAACGACCGGGGGCGCCGCGACGCGCCGGAGGCGGGCAGGTGGCTGCGGCAGCACGTGCCGCACGTGGAGTTCGTCCTGTGCTCGCCGGCCCGGCGCGCGGAGGAGACCTGGGAGCTCGCCGGCAGCCGCATGCCGGCCGCGCCCTCGGTGCGCCGCGCGGAGCGCCTCTACGAGGCGGGCGCGCAGGACCTGCTCGCCGCTGTGCACGAGCTCCCGGTGGTGCCGCTGACGGCGGTGCTCATCGGACACGACCCGACGATCAGCGAGTTCGTCGGCCTGCTGACCGGTCAGCCGGTGTCGTTGAAAACCAGCGGCATCGCCGTGGTCACGAGCGCGCAGCCGTGGAGCGCGGCGGGGGACGGCTGGGGGCGGCTCACCGAGACCGCCACACCGCGGGGATGATCCGGCGGCGGGCACATCGCTGAACGTCGTGCACCTGCACGTGCAGGCACCGGGCGGAGTTCCGTCCCGCCCGGCCGGCGGTGGGATCCGCTCAGCGGAACCACACTTCGGGCAGCCCGGCGGCTTGCTGCGCCCGCCACGCGGACATGGTGCTGCGGTCGATGCCGAGGTGCCGGCAGTGCTGCAGCACGCGCAGCGCTGCGTGCGTACCGGACCACCCCGGACGGCGGCGCTGGCGGCGGCAGTCGGTGCACAGCGTGACGCACAGGACGCCGAGCGGCGTGTCCACCGCCATCGCCGCCAGATCAGCGCAGGACTGGCAGCGCTCACAGATGCGGTGGGTCGGACACCCGCTCGTGTCCAGCAAGTCCACGGCATCGGACTCTCGAGGGAGAACCACGGGTATTACCCCACATGTCGGGTCATCGCGGCCGAGCCTTCATCACACAACGAACACGGTTCTGCTGATGACTCGCCATCATAGCGCGCCGTGTTAACACTGTGGTGACGCCGCGTACTTCTCTGCGTGCACATCGCCACTTCTTCGCGCGGCGATGCCGCTCGGAGGCACCGCCGCGCATCGGTGCTCCCCGGCGAGCCGCGGTCCGTGGCCTTCCAGGCTGCGCAGCACCGATCACTCCGATGTGGACATCTCCGAGAGCACGCGGAGCGTGCGGTTGGCGCTGACCGACAGGCGCTGCTCCCGGGCGGTGACGTCGATGTAGTTCTGGCTGGCGTTCATCGACGCGTGCCCCAGCAGCTTCGCGATCTCCGCGGCGTTCGCCCCGTCCTCGGCCAGCCGCGTGGCGAAGGTGTGCCGCAGCGCGTGCACCATCGCCCCGGGCTGCACCCGGTCCGCCACGCCGGCGGCGCGGAGGTTCTGCTGGACGAGGTACTGCAACGCGCCCCGGCGCAGCGGAGCACCGCGGGGCGTGACGAACAGCGGCTCCTCACCGCGCGGCTCACCGCCGAACCGCGCGCACCGCGACCGCAGGTAGTCGGCGAGCACGCCGTCGAGCGCGTCGTCGATGGGGACCGAGCGGTTCTTGCCGGCCTTGCCCCGCACCTGCAGGCGGCGGTCGCCGGCCCGCCCGGACAGCGAGTCGACCGTCAACGCCAGCAGCTCGGCGGAGCGCACACCCGTGCACAGCAGCGTCGCGAGCACTGCGAGATCGCGCTCCGGCCACGGGTCGCGCGCCCGCCGTCCGCGCTCGCCGACCTCGCGCAGCAGGCGTTCGGGGGTGTCCTCGCCCTGCAGCGGTTTCGGCGCCGGCGCGGCGCTGCGCGGTTTGGGCACCACCCGCATCGGGTTGCCGTCCACCACGCCCTCGACGACGAGGAACCCGAACAGCCCGTTCCACGTCGACCACGCCCGCGTCACGCTCGCCGCGGAACGGCTGCCGGCGAACCGGGCGAACGCCGAGCGCAGCCGCGCGGGGGTGACGTCGGCCAGCTGCGGGGTCGCGCCGAGCAGCTCGGTCAGCTCCGCGGTGACCGCCTGCAGGTCGCGGCGGTAGGCGCGCACCGAATTCGTGGCCAGCTTCCGCGCCTGCAAGTGCTCCAGGTAGACCTCGGTCCAGTGCGGGACCGTCTCGGCCACGTCCCCTCCTTCCGCCGGTTCAGGTGGGCATGCGCAGCAGGCGGTCGAGCACCCGCGTGCCGAACTGCAGCGCATCCACGGGAACTCGTTCGTCCACGCCGTGGAACATCGCGCTGAAGTCGAGGTCGGCGGGCAGCCGCAGCGGCACGAAGCCGAAGCAGCTCATGCCCAACCGGCTGAACGACTTGGCGTCGGTGCCGCCGGACATCATGTAGGGCAGCGTCCGCGCGGCCGGGTCCTCTGTGAGCAGCGCCTCGCCCATCGCGTCGACGAGCCGGCCCTCGAACCGCGTCTCCACCGGCGGCAGCCCGACCCACTCCCGTTCGATGCCGGGACCGAGCAGCTCGGCGAGCTCCTCGTCGAAGGCCTCCTCCCGGCCGGGCAGGATGCGGCAGTCCACAGCGGCCTCGGCCGTCGAGGGGATCACGTTGTGCTTGTAGCCGCCGGTGAGCATCGTCGGGTTCGCCGTATCGCGCAGCGTGGCACCGACGACGCGGGAGAGGTTGCCGAGCTTGGCGACGGCGCCGTCGACGTCGTCGGCGGGGAACTCCCAACCGGTCAGTTCCGCCACGCCGTCGAGGAACTCGCGCACCGAGTCGTTGAGCACGAGCGGGAACCGGTGCTGCCCGAGCTTGGCCACGGCCTCGGACAGCGCGGTCACCGCGTTGTCCTCGTGCACCATCGAGCCGTGCCCGGCGCGTCCGCGGGCGCGCAGCCGCAGCCAGCGGATGCCCTTCTCGGCCGTCTGCACCAGGTAGGCGTGCACGCCGTCGCGGAAGGTCACCGAGAACCCGCCCACCTCGCTGATCGCCTCGGTGCAGCCGCGGAACAGCTCCGGGCGGTGGTCGGCCAGCCACTGCGCGCCCTGCAGGCTGCCGGCTTCCTCGTCGGCGAGGAAGGCGAAGACGATGTCGCGCGGCGGGGTGATGCCGTCCCGCTTGAACCGGCGCGCCACGGCCAGGCTCATGCCGAGCATGTCCTTCATGTCGACCGCGCCGCGGCCCCACACGTAGCCGTCCTGGACGGCGCCGGAGAACGGGTGCACCGTCCACTCGGCGGGGTCGGCGGGCACCACGTCGAGGTGACCGTGCACGAGCAGTCCGCCCCGCTCGGGATCGGCACCGGGCAGCCGCGCGATGACGTTGGCCCGGCCCCGCTGGTCGCCGGACTCGACGAAGGTCACCTCGTAGCCGACCTCGGTGAGCCGCTCGGCGACGTACTCGGCCGCCAGGCGCTCCGGGTTGAGGGTGTCCGGGTCACCGGTGTTCGAGGTGTCGATCCGGATCAGCTCGCTGGTGAGTCCGGCGACTTCCTCCTCGGCCCGACGCAGTCCCGCGTCCTCCGCTCGGTTGTCCACGTTGCGCTCGCTCACCGGGCCGTTCTACCACTCCGATCATCCTGCCGCCATCGTCGCCCGGACCGGGCGGAGGTGGGCGAAGCGCACCGGTGGTGGACGCGGGGCGGTCCCGCGGCCACCACCGGCCCCTCCCGGAGCGAGGTGAGCGCGCCCGCGGATCAGGCCCCCGTCCTCGCCGGGCGGGCCGGTTCCGCGCCGCTGCCGCGCAGGCCGAGCTGCTCGGTGGGCACCGCGTGCGTCTCGCGCCCGCTGGCCACGGCCACGATGTTCACCGCGCAGATGACGGCCGCGAAGGCCGAGACCGCCAACCACGCGTTCTCGCCGCCGCCGATCGCTTCGGCGATGCTGGGCGAGAAGCCGGCGAGCAGGAACCCGATCTGCGTGCCGACGGCCATCCCGGACAGGCGCACCCGGGCGCTGAACATCTCGCCGTAGAAGGCCGGCCAGATCCCGTTGGCCGCGCTGTAGGCCACGCCGAACATGAGGATGCCGGTGAGGAACACCAGCGGCAGCTGCTGGGCGTGGATCGAACCGAGGTAGGCGAACATGAGCACCGCGCAGGAGGCCGAACCGCCGATGAAGACGGGTTTGCGCCCCACGCGGTCGGCCAGGCGCGCCCAGGCCGGGATGGCGACCAGTCCCACGACGTTGGCCAGGATCCCCACCCACAGCATGGGGGTCTCGGCGATGCCGACGTCGTTCACGGCGTAGCTGAGCGCGTACACGGTGAACAGCGTCTGGATCGCGGCGATGACCGAGGCGGCGACGACGCGCAGCACGTCGCGCCAGTGGTCCCGGAACAGCGCCGCCACCGGCAGGTTCCCGACGTGCTGCCCGGTCCCCGGGGACTCCTCGCGGAGTTCCGGGCTCTCCTCGCGGAACACCGGGGTCTCGTCGAGGTTGCGGCGGATGAGCACCCCGACGAACACCACGACCGCGCTGAGCCAGAACGGCACCCGCCAGCCCCAGCTGGTCAGCTGGTCCTGCGGCAGCGCGGCGATCGGCAGGAACACGGCGGTGGCCAGGATCTGCCCGGCCTGGGTGCCGCTGAGGGTGAAGCTCGTGAAGTAGGCGCGGCGGTGCGCCGGGGCGTGCTCCAGCGACATCGAGTTGGCCCCGGCCTGCTCGCCGGCGGCGGAGAAGCCCTGCAGCAGCCGCAGTGCCACCAGCAGGGCCGGAGCGGCCACGCCGATCTGGTCGTAAGTGGGCAGGCAGCCGATGGCCACCGTCGCCAGCCCCATGAGCAGCACCGTGCTCATCAGGACGCGCTTGCGGCCGAACCGGTCGCCGATGTGCCCGAGGACGAACGCGCCGAGCGGTCGGGCCAGGTAGCCGACGCCGAACGTGGCCAGCGCCAGCAGCGTTCCGGCCGCCGCGGAGGTCGCGGGGAAGAACAGCTCGTTGAAGACGAGCGCCGCCGCCGTGCCGTAGATGAAGAAGTCGTAGTACTCCAGCGCACTTCCGACCCAAGCGGCGAGGGCCGCTCTGCGCGGCGTTCCGCTCGCGGTGGTGCGGGGGTGATCGGTCACGATGTGCTCCAGAAGTCCGTGCGCCACGATGCGCAGGCTGCCGTAATGAACCACCTAGTTAGTTCCCCAAGACTCTGAGGCGCGGTGCCCGACATGTCAAGACGCGCACCGGGACGACCGCCGTTCCGCAGGGCAGCCGAAGGCCCGCCGCACCGGGCTGGCAGGCTCCGCGCGCACCGGGTCGGGCCAGGCGCCGGGCCCGTTCCGGGGTCAGCCCCGGCGGAGGTAGCCCACGACGAGCTCACCGAGCATGGTGCGGTAGTGCTCGCGCCACTGCGGGTCGAGCAGGTCCCGGTCGAAGATGGCGCGGAAGGTGTAGCGGTTGGCCACGCGGAACACGCAGAAGGAGCTGATCATCATGTGCACGTCGAGCGCGTCGACGTCCGCGCGGAACACGCCCTGCTCGCGGCCGCGGCGCAGCACCCCGCCGAGCACGTCCACCGCCGGACTGCCCAGGCCCCGCAGGACCTCGGACTTGGCGAGGTGCACGCCGCGGTCGATGTTCTCGATGCTGACCAGCCGCAGGAACGCCGGGTGCGACTCGTGGTGGTCGAACGTCGACTCGGCCAGCCGCCGGACCGCCTCCTCCGGGCCGAGCCGCTCGACGTCGACGTCCTTCTCCACCCCGCGGATGACCGAGTAGGCCTGCTCCAGCGCGGCGATGTAGAGCTGCTCCTTGCCGCCGAAGTAGTAGTAGATCATCCGCTTCGTCGTGCGGGTGCGCGCCGTGATCTCGTCGACGCGCGCTCCGGCGTAGCCCTTGTCCGCGAACTCCTCGATCGCGACGTCGAGGATCTCACCGCGCGTCCGATCCGCGTCGCGCTGCCGCTCGGGGCGGCCGGACGCGGCGGGCTCGGCGGAGGGCGACGGTTCGGCCACGGCAGGGATCCTCGGGTCGGCTGGGCGATGACCTCCCCACTGTAGTGCAGAGGCCTGGCGCCGATCAGGGGCGACGCGCTAGTGTGTACTAACTAGTTCATTCATTGGAGAGGACGAACCACCAGCCGTGCGCACAACGGACAGCTTCCTCGTCGCGCTCATCGGCGCCGGGATCGGGCCGTCGCTGACACCCCCCATGCACGAACGCGAAGCCGACGAGCTCGAACTGCGCTACCTCTACCGCCGCCTGGACCTCGACGCCCTCGGGCGCACCGCCGGCGACACCGGCGAACTGCTGGCGGCCGCGCAGCTGGCCGGCTACGACGGGCTCAACATCACCCACCCGTGCAAGCAGGCCGTCGTGGCGCACCTCGACGACCTCGCCCCCGACGCCGCCGACCTCGGCGCGGTCAACACGGTGGTCCACGAACGCGGCCCCGGCGGTGCGGTGCGCGCGGTCGGGCACAACACGGACCGCTCCGGCTTCTCCCGCGCGCTCGGCCACGGCCTGCCCGACGCGGAGCTGGCCCACGTGGTCCAGGTCGGGGCGGGCGGCGCGGGCTCCGCCGTGGCCTACGCGCTGCTCGAGCTCGGCGCGCAGCGCCTGAGCCTGCTCGACGCCGACCCGTCCCGCGCCAGCGCCCTCGCCACCGCACTGGCCGACCGCTTCGGCCCCGACCGGGTCACCGCCGCCGCTGCGGACGGGATCACGCTGGCCGCCGAGCTGAACAAGGCGGACGGCCTCGTGCACGCCACCCCTACCGGCATGGCCGCGCACCCCGGGTGCGCGGTGCCCGCAGAGCTGCTCGACCCGCGGACCTGGGTCGCCGACGTCGTCTACCGCCCGCTGGAGACGGAACTGGTCACCGCCGCGCGCGCCCGGGGCTGCCGCGTGCTGCACGGCGGGTGGATGGCGGTGTTCCAGGCTGTCGACGCCTTCCGCCTGTTCACCGGGGTCGAACCCGACGCCGAACGCATGGTGCGGCATTTCGCCGAACTCGAAGGAGTGGTCCTCGATGCCGACAGCTGAGAACCGACGCGCCATCGCCACCGTGTGCCTGTCCGGCACCGTGGAGGACAAGCTCGTCGCCGCCGCCGAGGCCGGGTTCGGCGGCGTGGAGCTGTTCGAGAACGACCTGCTCACCTCCGCGTCGAGCCCGGAGGAACTCCGGAGCCGCTGCGCGGACCTCGGGCTGTCCGTCGACCTGTACCAGCCGTTCCGCGACTTCGAGGCGGTACCGCCGGAGGTGTTCGAGCGCAACCTCCGCCGCGCCGAGCAGAAGTTCGACGTCATGGAACGCCTCGGCACCGACATGATGCTCGTGTGCTCCTCGGTCTCGCCGGACTCCGTCGACGACGACGCGCTCGCCGCCGAACAGCTGCGCGAACTGGCGCGGCGCGCCCACCGGCGCGGCATCCGCATCGCCTACGAAGCCCTCGCCTGGGGCCGGCACGTCAGCACCTACGACCACGCGTGGCGGATCGTGCGCGCCGCCGACCACCCCGCGCTGGGCGTGTGCCTGGACAGCTTCCACATCCTCTCCCGCGGCAGCGATCTCGCGCTGATCCGCACGATCCCGCGCGAGAAGCTGTTCTTCCTGCAGCTGGCCGACGCGCCGCACCTGAACATGGACGTGCTGCAGTGGAGCCGGCACCACCGGCTGTTCCCCGGCCAGGGGTCGTTCGACCTCGACGCGTTCACCGAGGCCGCGCTGTCCACGGGGTACTCCGGGCCGCTGTCGCTGGAGGTGTTCAACGACGTCTTCCGCCAGGCGGACCCGGGCCCGGCCGCCGTCGACGCGATGCGCTCGCTGCGCTCGCTGGAGGAGTCGCTGCACCTGCCGGTCGCGGGCATGCCGCCGGCACCGGCGCTGCACGGCTACGCGTTCACCGAGATCACCACCGGCGAGTCCGAGCGCGAGCAGCTCACCGGCGCACTGTCCGCGCTCGGCTTCGCCCGCAGCGGGCAGCACCGCTCCAAGGACGTGCAGCTGTGGCGGCAGGGCGACGTCCGGGTGCTCCTGAACACCGGCGAAACCCCCGACTCCACGGCGATCGGGGCACTGGCGCTGGAGAGCACGGACCCCGCCGGTTCGGCGCAGCGCGCGCAGGCGCTGCTGGCCCCGCCGATCCCCCGCACGCACGGTTCCGACGAGGCCGATCTCTCGGCCGTGGCCGCACCCGACGGAACCGCCGTGTTCTTCTGCCGCACCGGCGAGGACGCATCCACCGGTTGGCTCGGGGACTTCGCGGCCACCGAGCGCGAACCCCTCGAGCACGGCCCCGGAGGCGGCCTGCTCACCGGCGTGGACCACGTGGCGCTGACGCAGCCGTTCGACCACTTCGACGAAGCCACGCTGTTCTACCGCTCGCTCATGGGACTGCGGCCGGACCCGCTCATCGAGTACGCCGCGCCGTTCGGCATGGTGCGCAGCCGCGGCATGCGCGACCCCGCGGACGCGGTGCGGCTCACGCTGGACGGTGCGCTCATCCGCCGCGGCGAGTGGGCGCCCGGCGTCACCGAACCGCAGCACGTCGCCTTCAGCACCGACGACGTGCTCACCTGCGCCGCGGCGTTCCGGAGAGCGGGCGGTCCGCTGCTGCCGATCCCGGACAACTACTACGAGGACCTCGCCGCGCGCACCGATCTCCCCTCCGAACAGGTGGAAGCCCTGCGCGCCAACGCGGTGCTGCACGACGCCGACGAGCACGGCCGGTTCCTGCACTTCTACACCGACCTGCTCGGCGGGCGCGTGTTCTTCGAAGTGGTGCAGCGCCTCGACGGCTACCGCGGCTTCGGTGCGGCCAACGCCCCCGTGCGCATGGCCGCGCACCGCAGGCGGCGGTGGGCTGCGGCAGGGCCGCCGGCCCAGTGACGCGGCCGGCCAGTGACGCGGCCGGCCGTTCCCGGGTCCTCCGCTGCGGACGCGGTGCTCACCCCACCAGCGCGAGCACCGCCAGGATGCTCACCATCGCCGCACCGGCGGTGGTGAGCACGCTCATCACCACGTACAGCCCCGCGTAGAGGTAGGCGTGGTCCTCGACGAGCCGCACCGCCTCGTACGCGAAGGTGCTGTAGGTGGTCAGCGCGCCGGCTGCGCCCACCCCCAGCAGCGGGCCCACTGCCGGGGGGACGACGGACGCGGCCGCGGCAATCCCGCCGAGGAGCACGGAGCCGAGCACGTTCACCGCCAGCGTCCCCCACGGGAAGACGCCGTCGTGCCGCTGCTGGACCGCGCGGTCGAGCGCGTACCGCGCCGGCGCGCCCAGCATCCCGCCGAGGACGACCCACAGCGCCGTCATCGCCCGCCCTCCCGCGTGTACCGGATGACCTCGACCTCGTCGAGCAGCACCGCACCTTCCTCCACCAGGTCGTCCAGTTCGGGCAGGAACGCGCGGATCCGCTCGGCGCGATCGACGATCACCACCGACACGGGGAGGTCCTCCGCCAGGTCCAGCAACCGCGAGGTGTGCACGCGCGCGGAAGCGCCGTAACCCTCGCAGCCCTGCAGCGCGGTGGCGCCCGCGAGGCCGGCTCGACGCGCGCGGGTGATGATCTCGTGGTACACGGGCCGGTGGTGCCACATGTCGTCCGCACCGACGAACACCTGCATGCGGAGCGCCCGCATCGTTCGCTTCATCGCGGCTCACCCCTCCCGGCGCGGCGGGCGTACCCGCGCCGCACCGCGAGCACCGTCCGCCCCAGCCATATTCCCGCGGTGACCGCGAGCAGCGCGCTCAGCGCGGTGCCGAGCAGGTACCCGAAGGCGGTGCCCACCGCGCCTTCCCGGAGCAGTCCGTCGAACTCCACCACGTAGGCGGAGAACGTGGTGAAGCCACCGAGGAAGCCGATCCCCCAGAACGGGCGGAGCACCCGGTTGGTCGGCCACAGCCGGGTGAGCAGCACCATCAGGACTCCCATGCACAGGCAGCCGGAGGCGTTCACCGCGAACGTCGCCCACGGGAACGCGCCGCCAGCGGGGATCCACTCGCCGAGCGCGTAGCGGGCGAGCGCGCCGAGCCCGCCGCCGAGCGAGACGAACACCGCGGCCGGCAGGCCCTTCCCCCGCCTGCCCAGCAGAGCGCGCGCCCCCACCGACCCGGACGTTCCGGTCGTCGACACATCCGCCTCCACGCAGACACTCCTCGCTCCGTGCCACAGGGACCGTCGGCGACGACGGAGTCGCGGTTCTCCCGGCGGATCGGTGGGCCCCACCACCGGGCAACAGGGTAGCGCGCCCGGCCCGGAACGCCCCTGCGCCCGGACGGCGCTGCGGCCACCACCGGACACGCGCCCCGGGCGGTGTGGACGCGCGGGCGGGCACGCTGGAGAATCCCACGATCACAGCAGTGACACGCGACACGTTCGCGCGGTCTCCGCCGCCGGCAGCCACGCCGGGACGGTGACCACCGGTTCTCTGGGAGGCGCAGCCGATGGCGACGACCGATGCCACGCGTTTCGAGCAGGCACGAGACTTCCTGCTGCACCACGCGCACGACCACGACGCCGCGTGCGCCGGGTTCAGCTGGCCGGAGCTCGAGGAGTTCAACTGGGCGCTGGACTGGTTCGACCGGCTCGCGCGCCGGGAGGGAACCGCCGAGCGGACGGCGCTGCGGATCGTCGAGGAGGACGGGTCCGAGCGGTCCTGGACGTTCGCGGAGATGTCCGCCCGTTCCAACCGGGTCGCCAACTGGCTGCGCGACCTGGGTGTGCGCCGCGGCGACCGCATCATCGTCATGCTCGGCAACCGGGGCGAGCTGTGGGAGTCGATGCTCGCGGCGATGAAGCTGGGCGCGGTCATCATCCCGGCGACGACGCTGCTCACGGCCGCGGACCTGCGGGACCGCGTCGACCGGGGCGAGGCGCGCCACGTCATCGCCGACGCGGGCGTGACCGACCGGTTCGCCGAGGTCCCCGGGACGTACACCCGCATCGCCGTCGGCGGGGACGCACCCGGCTGGCACTCGTTCGCCGGGGCCGACACGAGCCCGGAGCGGTTCCGGGCGGACGGCACCACCCGGGCGGACGATCCGCTGCTGCTGTACTTCACCTCCGGGACGACCGCGCAGCCCAAGCTCGTGGAGCACACCCACGTGTCCTACCCGGTCGGGCACCTGTCCACGATGTACTGGATCGGTCTGGTGCCGGGCGACGTGCACTTGAACATCTCCTCACCGGGCTGGGCGAAGCACTCGTGGAGCAACGTCTTCGCACCGTGGAACGCCGAGGCGACCGTGTTCGTCCACAACTACTCCCGCTTCGACGCCTCCAGGCTGCTCGAGCAGCTCCAGCAGCAGGGGGTCACGAGCTTCTGCGCCCCGCCGACCGTGTGGCGGATGCTCGTGCAGGCCGACTTGGCGCAGGTCACCACTCCCCCGCGCAACGTGCTCGGCGCCGGCGAACCGCTCAACCCGGAGATCATCGAGCAGGTGCGGCGCGCGTGGGGCGCGAGGCTGCGCGACGGCTACGGGCAGACGGAGACCACGGTGCAGGTGGCCAACACGCCGGGGCTGCCGCTGAAACCCGGGTCGATGGGGCGCCCCGCGCCCGGTTACACCGTCGATCTCGTCGACCCCGCCACCGGTGAGCCGGCCGACGAGGGCGAGATCTGCCTCGACCTCGCCCACCGCCCGCTCGGGCTCATGGTCGGCTACCACGGCGACGAGGAGCGCACCGCCGACGTGATGCGCGACGGCTACTACCACACCGGCGACGTGGGCTCGCGCGACGCGGACGGCTACATCCGCTACGTGGGGCGCACCGACGACGTGTTCAAGTCCTCGGACTACCGCATCTCGCCGTTCGAGCTGGAGAGCGTGCTGCTGGAGCACGAGGCGGTGGCCGAGGCCGCCGTCGTCCCCTCACCGGACGACATCCGCCTGTCAGTGCCGAAGGCGTACGTGGTCCTCGCCGCGGGCTGGCCGGCCACCGCGGACACGGCCCGGCAGGTCCTCCGCTACGCGCGGGAGAACCTCACCCCGTACAAGCGCGTCCGGCGCCTCGAGTTCGCCGAGCTGCCCAAGACGATCTCCGGCAAGATCCGCCGCGTGGAGCTGCGCTCCCGCGAGCACGAGGAGTTCGACGCCGACAGCCGGCCCGGCACCGAGCACCGGCTCGACGAGTCGGCGCAGTAGCGAACGGGTGCCGGAGCCGGGGGTCGGCCCCGGCACTCCCGACTTCGAAACCCCGCCCCGGCACCGGAGCCCGGCCGCTGCGGACGCCTCCCGGCAGCCCTGCCCGGCAGCACCTCCCCGGCCGGGCGGGCAGCGCGGCGGCCCGGACCGGCGCGGGTGGGCGGCCCGGGCGGGATCGGGCAGCGGTGCCGCGCCGGTTCACGTGCGCAGGAAGGCCAGCGTGCTCAGCACCGCGGCCTGCACCATGCTCGGCAGCGTCGGCTCGGGGGCGGGTGCGAAGAACGGTGAGTGGTTGCTCGGGACGTCCTCCTCGAGCGAACCGCGCTCCTCCGAGGCGTGGTAGGCGTCCGGAGCGGTGCCACCGATGAACCAGAAGCAGGACGGCACGCCGATCGCCCCACCGAGCACGCCGAAGTCCTCGCTGCCCATGAGCCGACCGCCCTCGCGCACCTGCCCGTCGGCGAAGTGCCCGGCGAGCGCCTCCGCGGCGCGCTCGGTGACCCCGGCGTCGTTGACGAGCTTCGGGAACCGGCTCAGTTCGGTGATCTCCGGCTCGGGCGCGCCGGAGGCCGCCGCCTCCGCGCTGACGATCCGCCGCAGCGCCCCGAGCGCGCGCTGCCGCACCTGGTCGTCGAAGGTGCGCACGTTGAGCGTGAACATCGCCGAGTCCGGGATGATGTTCTCCTTGAGCCCGCCGGCGACCTGGCCGACGGTCACCACGGCCGACTCCACCGGGTCGACCTCGCGGGAGGTGACGGTCTGGATCCGGGTGATCGCGTGCGCCACCTGCACGATCGGGTCGATCCCCCGGTGCGGCTGGGAGCCGTGCGCACCGCGGCCGTACATGGTGACCTTCCACGAGTCGGCCATGGACGCGGCCACGCCCGCGCGGTAGCTGATGCGACCGGCCGGTTCCGGGCTGACGTGCTGGCCGAGGACCACCTCGGGGCGCGGTGCCCGGTCCCACAGGCCGTCGTCGACCATCGCCTGCGCCCCGGCGCCCACCTCCTCACCGGGTTGGAAGACGAACACGACCGTGCCGGCCCAGCTGTCCCGCGCCCCGCTGAGCAGCGCGGCCGCGGCGAGGGCGGCGGCGGTGTGCGTGTCGTGCCCGCAGGCGTGCATCACCGGGGTGCTCGTCCCGTCGTCGCGCGTTGCCGTGGCCGCGGACGCGTAGTCCAGGCCCGTCCGCTCGGCCACGGGCAGCGCGTCGGTGTCGGCGCGGAAGGCGACCGTCGGACCGGTACCGTTGCGCAGCACGCCGACCACGCCGGTGCCGCCGCAGCGGAACGTCTCCGCACCGAGAGCGGTGAGCCGCTGCTCGACGAGCGCGGCGGTGGCGTGCTCGCGCATCGACAGCTCGGGGTTGGCGTGCAGGTGGCGGTACAGCGCGTGCAGGTCCCCCTCGAGCTCGCCGTAACCGGCCAGCACCCGCTGCCCCGCGCTCGTTGCGATGTTCCCCGCGGTCATAGCGAAACCTCCTGTTTCTCCTCGTCCACGCTGCTGCGACCGCGCTCGCGGGTGAGCACGGACAACCCGATGGCGGCGAGCACGCACAGCGCCATCGCGTAGGTCTCCGCTCCCGGCAGGAGCGGCACGATCACGAACACCCCCGCGATGCCGCAGCCCAGCGCGATCGCCACGACCCGGAACCGCTTCGCGGTGAGGATCGCCTGGACCAGCACCGGACCGAAGATCGCGGGCACCACGTAGTCGAACACGGCCCGCACCGAAGCCGGCAGCACCGCCACGATCCACGAACCGAGCAGGCCGACGAACACCAGCAGCGACAGCAGGTGCACCACGGCGGCGCCGACGATGGCCGTGACGGCGGCGAGCTCGGCCTTCGCCGTGCCCTGCCGGGCGCCGACCGCGTTCTGCGCGGCCACGGCGGACGGCAGGATCTTGTTGGCGATGTTGCCGATCATGAACGCCTGGTACATCGCCGCCGGTCCGAGCATCGGGTAGTAGGTGACCGGTTCGGCGATCCACAGCACCCCGAACACGGCGGCGACCGAGAGCCAGGCCTGCGACACCGGGCCGAAACCCGGCCAGTGCCCGGTGCCGAACATGAACCACAGCGGGCCGGCGAGGGTCAGCGCCAGCGCCACGGTCATCGTCGCGCTGCCCCAGCGGGCGGTGGTGCGGTTGAAGTCGGCGAGGGCGGGTGCGGACATGCGGTCTCCTTCCCGGACGATCACATCGCCGCGCCGGCGGCGAGCAGGGCCACGGCCATGGACAGCCCCAGCGACCACTCCTTGAGCCACTGCGCGCGCAGCACCCGGGCGAGCCCGTGCGCGGCGAGCATGGCCAGCCCGCCCGCGACGAAGGCCACCAGGTGCGCGCTCGACTTGCCCACCTCGTCCAGCCCCAGGTAGGTGAACCCGGCGATCATGCCCGCGCTCGGCACGATCGCCATGACGGCGGGGTCGAAGCGGCGGACGCGGTGGTCGGCGCGCCGCAGCAGCGGTGTCAGCACCAGCGTGCTCACCATCCACGCCGCACCGCCCGCGGTCATCGTGAACAGCACGAGGGCGAACGCCTGGTCGTCGTAGCCCGCACCGCCGAGCTCGACGCCGAGCGTGTCGGCGGCCGTGCGGGCCGAGAGCGTTTCGAAACTGGCGGATCCGATGAGGCCGATGCGCGTGAGCACGGCGGGTGTGCCGAACGCGGACAGCAGGCTGATCGCGATGAACACCACGGCCAGCGACGGTCCGAGCGCGGAGACCGCGCCGGTGCGCAGCGCCGTGGTGCGCTCGGAACGGGTCATCCCGGCCGCGTCGGCGGCGCGGCGCGCCGCGCGCAGGTACACGGCCGACTGCACGATGATCACGCAGAACACGCCGACTGCGGCGATCCACAGCAGCGGCGCGTCGGCGAGTGCCGGAGTGCGCACCTCCACCTCCTTCCTTCCGGGGACCACGTCAGGCAGCGGGCCGGTCCTCCCGCGAGGTGCGGCGAGTATGGCCAGAGGTGGCAGGTGGTCCTTGCGATCGCACGAATCGTCAGTTCTGATGCGTTTCCATGCACGATTCCGCGAATCTGGACGAGACGGACCTGGCTTTGGTGCACGGGCTGCAGTTGCAGCCGCGCGTTTCCTGGGCCCAGCTGGCCGAGGTGCTCGACGTGCACCCGGCAACGCTGACGCGCCGCTGGGAGCGGCTCAGCCGCGAGGGGCTGGCCTGGTTCTCCTGCTATCCGCAGCCGACGCGGAACTGGACGGACCACGCCTGGTCCGCGGGCGCCTTCGTCGAGGTGGAGTGCGCGCCCGGTCTGCGCGGACAGGTCGGCGAACGCATCGCGCAGCTGCCCGCGGTGTGGAACATCGACGCCACCTCCGGCCCGCGCGACCTGATGCTGACGATGCGCGCGCCGAGCCTCGTCGACCTGGACCGCGAGGTCGGCGAGGTGATCGCGAGGATCTCCGGCGTGCGGGCCACGCGCACGCACTTCTTCCGCTCGCTCGTGCGGGACGGGTCGTGGTGGCGGCTCGACGCGCTGTCCGACGAGCAGCAGCGGGCGCTGCGCACCGCGGAGCGGCGGGAGCCGAGCACGCGTCCCGAGGCGCAGGACTTGGCGGTGCTGCGGCTGCTGGGTGCGGATGCGCGGCTGCCGGCCGCGTCGGTCGCCCGCGCGCTGGGGTGCGCGCACAACACCGCCGGGCGCTGGATCAGGCGGGTGCTCGGTGCTGATTTCACCGCGGTGCGCTGCGAGGTGGCCCACAACGTGGCCGGTTGGGGTGTCGCGGCCACGCTGTGGCTCGACGCTCCGCAAACGGAGCTGATCTCCACCGCCGAGGCGATCGCGCGGCTTCCCGAGATCCGGTTGTGCGCCACCGTCGGCAGCGAGGCCAACCTGGCGGTGCAGATCTGGTTGCACCACATGGCGGACCTGGACCGGTTCGAGACCTTGCTGTGCACCCGGTTTCCCGGGACCCGCGTGCTGGACCGGTGGATCACGCCGCGGTTCGTCAAGCGGCTGGGGCACCTCATCGGCGAGGACGGCCGGCGGAGGGGGTTCGTCTCCCCCCTGGGCGACCACGACGGCGATCTCGCCCCCCGGCGTTCCCAGCAGTGACGGCGCTGCCGTGCGCCGCCCACCGCAGGAGACGGCGCAGCCGGGGCGCGGTGGCCCCGGTTCACCGCAGGCCGAGGCACAGCATCCACGAGCGGTCCGCACCGCTGCAGCTGAGCAGCGCCGCAGCGGCCCCGCACGCCCCGTTCAGCAGCGCGCGGTCGGTGCCGGCCAGCGCGGCGAGCTGATCCGCCCGATCGGTGATGTACCGCCGCAGGTCCTCCCGCAGCACCCCCGCGGAGGTGGACCCGGCGTGGCGGTGGAAGCAGTCGGCGAGGCCGAGCACCCCGGCCGCGCCGTGGCACAGGGTCAGGGTCTCCTCGGCTCCCCCGCCGAACAGGTGCCAGTCGGGGTCGTAACGCCGCGCGACCGAGTCGAAGGCGTCCGCGGCGAACCGCTGGATCCGCCCGTCCCCGAGCGCCGCACCGGCTTCCCACAGCGCCCAGGCGACGCCGGGGGTGCCGTAGCACCAGGCCTGCCGCCGCATCGGCCCCGGCGGAGGCTCCTCCCCGTCGAACAGCTGCCCGCCGTACCAGCAGGTGCTGCCGTGCTCGTCGGTGAACGCCCGCGCCATCAACCACTGCGCGGCTCGCCGGAGAGGGGGGTGCAGCTCCGCGTCGCCGAGGTGGCGCACCGCGGCGGCGAGGGCCAGCAGCACGCCGGGGACGCCGTGCCCGATCCCGGTGTTCACGCGTCCCTGCATCCAGTCGAGGAGTTCGTGCCCCGCGTAGGCGGACACGCGCAACCCGTCGAGGTCCGCGGTGTCGCACAGCTCGGCCAGGTGCGCCGCGAGCAGCGCGACGAGGTCGTCGACGGTCGCGTCGGCGTGCGGCTCCGCGCCCGACCGGTCGACGAGGGCGGCGAGCAGAGTCCCCGCCGGACCGATGATGAGGTCGTAGTCGCCGAACCCGCGCTCGCCCCTGCGCGCTCGTGCCAGCTGTGCGGGCATCGAGCGGTGGATCGCGGCCAGCAGTTTCGCTTCCAGCGCGCCCAACCGCTCGTCGAGGTGCCTGCCCGTGCGCACGCCGACGAGCAGCCCGCCCGCTCCCCCGGACAGGCCGAGGTGCGGTTGCGCGCGGCGCGGCGCCGTCGACCACGCCCGCAGGGCGGAGAGCGCCAGGCGGTGTTCGTCATCACCGCCCCCGTCGGCCAGCAGGCGGGCGAGCGCGGCCGGGGCGGGGTCGAAGGGATCAGCGCCGTCGCCGGCGAGATGGGCGCGCAGCACGGCACCGGCGGTCGCGCGGATGTGCTCCTCGTCCGCGGACGGGCGTTCCGGTGCGGTCATCCTCTGCCTCCTGGCCGGGTCGGAAGGGGTCGCTGCGCTGCGGGTGGTTCGGCGGGCGGCACCGGTGCCGCCCGCCGAACCGTGGTTCCCGGGATGACCTCCGGGCTCAGGCGCAGATGACGAGCGTGCACGCGAGACCGGTGTGGCACAGCGCGCTGCCACCGGCGGCCTCCGGCACCTGCTCCTCGGTCACCTGGGCGTCCAGGTCATCGATGAGCGTGTCCAGTTCTTCGATCGGCAACGTCGATTCCATGGCGGTTCCTTTCCGTCCGACGTGCACGGTTGGCGCGGGAGTCATGCGCAGATGAGGATCGTGCACAGGGCCCCGGTGTGGCACAGCGCGCTGCCACCGGCGGCCTCCGGCACCTGCTCCTCGGTCACCTGGGCGTCCAGGTCATCGATGAGCGTGTCCAGTTCTTCGATCGGCAACGTCGATTCCATGGCGGTTCCTTTCCGTCCGACGTGCACGGTTGGCGCGGGAGTCATGCGCAGATGAGGATCGTGCACAGGGCCCCGGTGTGGCACAGCGCGCTGCCACCGGCGGCCTCCGGCACCTGCTCCTCGGTCACCTGGGCGTCCAGGTCATCGATGAGCGTGTCCAGTTCTTCGATCGGCAACGTCGATTCCATGGCAATTCCCTTCCGGACGGAGGACGTTCTCGCACCGGCGCGTTCGCGGTGCGCTTCCGCGGCACACCTCCTTTCTCGTCGGTTCGCACCCGGTGGTCGCGGTCGGGGCGTCCGCGCCGATCAGCGCGGGGCCAGCACCTCGGTGCGCAGGTGTGCACCGGCACGTCCCGCGAGCGCGCCGATGCTCTCCTCGCGGGGCAGGCGCAGCGCCACCTCGACCGCGTGGTCTGCGTGCTCGGCATCCGTGCCGTCGTGGGCGAGCAGGTGCCGCGGGTCCGGGATCATCTCCTCGAACAGGAGCGCCTCCCCGCAGGCGCGTGCGGCCACGCGTTCCACGGTGCGCAGCCCCGGAAGCGAGGCGAGATCCGCGGGGACGGCCTTGCCCTCGGACTCGGTGGAGACGAACGCCCACCGCGGCAGGCCGCGACCGCGCCACAGCCCCGCGGCGTCGCGGATCTTGACCCAGTCGGACGCGGCGGTGTCCCACAGCCGCTCCGGGGGGATCCGCCAAGCCGCGGGGGCCAGCACCACCGGTCCCGCGGTCAGCCTCGGGACCGACGGCGCGTCCGGGAAGGCCGTGATGAGTCGGTCGAGGCGGGTCTGGTGCAGCGCCCTCCCGGGTCCGGCGGCCAGCAGCAGGTGCAGCAGCAGGTCGTACGGCGGCAGCGGCGGACGCGTCGCGTGGTAGACGGGCAGCAGCGGAGTACCCGCCGATTCCGCGCGTACTCCACCGCCGGACCGGAACACCCGCACCCGTTCCAGCGGGAGGTAGGCGCTGCCGGGCTCTTCCGCGCGGTGGTAGGGGTTCCAGTCGGCATCGCCGGTCCACAGGCCGGTGTACGCGGGGCGGCACACGGCGTTGGCCGCGCGTTCGTGCGACGGGGGGAGCAGCAGTTCCACGAACCGCGCTCCGCTGTCGCGCTCCACCTCCCGCAGGAACCGGCGGTACCGCGCGGCGTTGCGGTACTCGCCGTGCGCCTGTGCGAACGCGTCGCCGAACCGGGCATCCAGGTTGCCGGCCGGGGACTCGACGACGAGCGCCCCGGCGTACCGCGCTCCCCGCGCGGGCCGCACGAGGCAGTCGGTGGGCCACACCGGGTCCTCCCCGCCGGGAACGCCGAGGGCGTCCAGCACCGCCTCGGGGACGTCGCACTCCTCATCGGACAGTCGTTCGCGCACGTGCTCGACCACCCGCCGGTACGCCTCGCTGGTGCCGGTGGGTTCGTGCCACCCGGTGTAGGCGCGCTGCCGCAGCGCCGACAGGTCCACGTCCGCGGCGAGCAGGTCGGTGAGGACCTCGGTGGCCGGTCGCGGCTGTTCGGTGAGGTACCCGCTGAGGTCGACGCGTCCGGTCGCGCCGTCCTCCTCGCGCAACCGCGCCAACCGGCGGGCCGCGCGCAGCGCTGCGTCCACTCCGGAGGGACCGCGGGCGGTGCTCGGCGCGGTCGTCCCTTCGGACGTGCTGATGCGCCGGTGGACGTCGACGAACGCGTCCGCCGTCCCGCCGCGGTGCGCGGCGTGCTCGGCCGGCGCCGCTTCGGCGGGCGGGGTCCAACCGCCCCAGCTGCGCCTCGGTGCGCCGCACACCCGCACCACGCCCAGGTCCTGCACGTAGGCCAGGAACTCCCGGACCTTGCCGATCTGCTCCGCCGTGGCGTTCGTGCCGACGAGCGCGCGCTGCACGTCTCCGAGCGGGCGGACGCCGTCGCGCAGGATGCGGCACAGGGCGGCGAGCGCGGCGGTGCGCCGCATCCGGACCTCGCGCATCCGCGTGGCGTCCTGCTGGTCGAGCGCGAAACACCGGAATTCTGCACCGTTCTCCGCGTACAGGTTCGCCAGTGCCAGCGGTGTCTCCTCCCCGGCCCGGCGCAGCTCGGTCGCGTCGAGACGCGTGCGCAGCGCGTGCAGGTTCTCCGCTGTTTCGGTGGTGAGTTCGCCGAGGACCAGCGGCGCGGCCCACCAGTCCCCCGCCGGGTGCCCCCGCCGCGCCCTCGGCACCGGCAGGGTCCCGACGTGGCCGAGCCAGCTGCGCGGCGTGGTCTTGGCCGCTCCGCGGGCGATGATGCGCCACAGGTAGTCCACGCGGTGCCGCAGGCGCTTGCTGGTCCACGCCTCCCCCGTGGCCAGTCGGTGCTCGATCTCGGCGACGAGGTCGGCCGCGTCGGCATCGAGGAACGCGGCCGCGGTCGGCGTGTTCCGCACGGATTCCCAGGCCAGTGGCCCGGTTCTCGCGCGCTCGTGCGCCACGGCCCGCTGGGCGCGGGCACCGGCCGCGCGGTGGTCCACCGCGCGGGAGGCGAGCGCGAGCAGGTCGGCCGCGATCCGCGCGGGCACGGCCGGGGCCCCGAGCAGATCGGTGAGCTCGTCCGGCTCGGGGACGTCACCGCGGTGCAGGCGGCGCCGGACCACGAGCGCGGCACGCCGGTGGGGCTTGTCCAGCTCCGGTTCGGGGATGACCTCGTCACTGATCCGCTCTGCGAGCTCGTGCGCCCGCTCGTGCAGTTCGGCGTGCTGCCGCTGGTGCACGTCGACGGTGCGGAACAGGTCGGGGTTGCCGCCGCGGGTCCACAGATGCGCGGGGAAACCGGCCGCGCGGACGACGATTTCCGCCCCGATCGGGACATCGGCGTCCTCGGCCTCCCGTTCGGGCGCGCGCCCCTCCGGGACGTGCGCGGAGGGGGAAGTCGCGGGACCGGCGCGCTCTTCCGAGGTCGGCTCGGCGGTACGGCGGGGCTCCTCGAGGACCTGGCGGGCACGTGGTTGCATGCTCACATCCCTCCGTCCCGGACCAGCGCATCGGTCAGCAGGCACTGCCGGCTCATCGGGATCCGGGCGCGGTTCCAGTGGAAGATCGTCCAGAAGGCGGCGGCGCGGCGCGGGCCCGTTTCAGCGTGGTCGCGCTCGAAGTACTCGCGGCGCCACCGCTGCGCGGTCCCGGCCAGGGCCGCGCGGTGCTGCGCGAGGTCCTCCCCGCCGGGCAGGCTCTCCAGCGCGCGTTCGCCGAGGTCCCACTGCGCGCGGATGCCCTCCCCGAGACGTGCGCGCCGCTCCTCGGGCAGTCCCGCGGTCAGCCACCGCCCGCCGTCGCGGCGGACGGCGTCCCACACCCCGCGGTGCTCCCAACCCGCGATGCCGAGACCGTCGACGAGGGACCGCACGAGTGCCAGCGACACGGCCCAGTTGGGCGCGGCGTCCGCGGAACGGGCGCTGCGGACGTGCTGGTCGAGCCAGGCGAGCGAGTCCACCGTGAACGAATCGTGCACCAGGGGCATCGACCACGGACCGCCGAAGAGGTAGGACTCCGGTTCGTAGACGCTCCGGCGGACGTCGGTGAACACGTCGGTGCGCTGCCGGAACGGTTCGGTCAACGCGCGCGGTGCTCGTCGCGCGCCGTCCGGCAGCTGGAAGCGCACCCGCAGCCCGGGGGGTTTGTGCATGAAGAAGAAGTTGCGCGCTTCGGATCGCTCGAGCGCGGTGCGCGCCGTCTCCGCGAGGAAGGAGTAGGCCTGTGGCCACGTGTCCGCGCGGACTCCGAGGTTGAGCTGGATCCACCGGCCGGATCCGGAAAGCCCCTGGAGCGCGGAGATTCCGGCGGCGAGGAAGGCTTCGCGAGCGGCGGCGTAGCCGGTGCCGCCCTGCTCGGGGCTGCCGAGGGGGATGGTGCGCTGCGCCGCGTGCGCGGGCAGTTCGTGCAGGCAGTCGGCCAGTAATGTGGCCAGATCGATCTGCGACGTCGATTCGCCGGTGGGCGGATCCGCCTCAACAACCATCGAATTCCCTTTCGCAGCACGATCATCGCGGAGTTCGCCGCTGTGGGGTCCGCAGGTTCGTCCGATCAGGACCGGTGAGTCGTCGCCCTCGACCGCGGGGGCACCGCAGGTCGCTCGGAGGCCCGTTCTGCGGTCCCGGTGGTGCGACCGCAGCGCAGCGGCGAGGCGGTTCCGGGGTCCTCCCGTGGGTTCTGGGCGCGACCGAGTTCTCAGCGCTCGCCTCGGTTTCGCTCCACTTCCGCGACAGTAGGCCACCGCGGGGGGCGGAACAACGTCAACGCACCACTTTCGTCACCACGAGTGAGCACACGCTCCGCTGCGTGCAGACGATCTGTCGCGGCCGCGCGTTTCGGCCACGGGACGGCGACCACCCCGCCACGCCGCGGGAGGCGCCGACACCCCGCGTGCCGTCGACCAGCTGTCCGGCGACCGTGCACACAGGACGCTTTCGAAAAGGGGCGCGCGGAGCCCCTTCCGCTTTCCCCCGTCCGCGCGCGACCGACTCCCGGCGGCGGATGTGCCGGTGCTCACTGTGCCGACCGCCACCGGGGGTGCGGTTGACGCGGGTCGTGGGCGGCCGCACGATCAACAGTGCCCGATCCCCGCTCTCCCGGAGGTCACGTGCGTCAGCTCGCCCTACTCGCCACCGGCGGCACCATCGCCACGCGCGCCGGCGCGCAGGGACGCCAGGTCGCGGTCGGTGCTGCCGACCTGCTCTCAGCGGCGCGCGGGGTGCACCCGCTCGACCACGTGCACGTGCACGTGCACGACACCGCGGCGATCCTCAGCTCCGCCGCGACCGTGCCCGACGTGTTGTCGCTGGCCGGCGAAGCGCGCCGCGCGTGCGCGGAGGCCGACGGTGTGGTGATCACCCACGGCACGGACACGATGGAGGAATCCGCGTTCCTGCTGTCGCTGACGCACGCGGGTTCCGCGCCGGTGGTGTTCACCGGCGCGCAGCGCCCCTTCGACGACGCGGCGGCGGACGGCCCGCGCAACCTGTCCGCAGCCCTGCGCTGGGCCGCTGCGGAGGAAGCCGCCGACACCGGGGTCAGCGTGGCCTTCGCCGATCGCATCCTCCCCGCCGTCGGTGCGCGGAAGGTGCACAGCCTGGACCTGGCCGCGTTCGACGCGCCCGGCCGCGGTCCGGTGGGGCGCGTCGACGAGACCGGGGTCCGCAAGCACGCGCACCCGCAGTGGGAACCGCTGCTCGGGCCGGACGTCGCCGACCTGCCGCGCGTCGACGTGATCGGGCAGTACCTGGGCGCGGACGGCGGTGCCGTCGACCACGCGGTGGCCTCCGGCGCGCAGGGGCTCGTGCTCGCCGGTTTCGGTGCCGGCAACGCCACCCCCGCGACGGTCGACGCCTGCCGCCGGCACCTCGCCGCGGGACTGCCGGTGCTGGTCACCACGCGCACCGGGGCCGGGCCGGTCGCCCCGCTGTACAGCGGGGGCGGCGTCGCCCTCGCGGAGGCGGGTGCGCTGCTCGCCGGGGACCTGCCGCCGTGGCAGGCCCGGTTGCTGCTGGCCGCTGCGCTGGCCTGCGAAGGCGAACCGCGGCGAGCCGTGGTGCGATGCGAGCAGTGGCTGCGCGCGGTCGGTGCGCTGCCGAGCACGTGACCCGGCGAACCGGAAGGGATGTGTCTGGCATGGCCAAGGAGATCCTCGTCGCCTACGGCGTGGACGTGGACGCGGTCGGCGGCTGGCTGGGCTCCTACGGAGGGGAGGACTCCCCGTGCGACATCTCCCGCGGCATGTTCGCGGGTGAAGTCGGTGTTCCCCGCCTGCTGCAGCTGTTCGAGCGCTGCGGGATCCCGTCCACGTGGTTCTGGCCGGGCCACTCCATCGAGACGTTCCCGGACGAGTTCCAGGCGTGCGTGGACGCGGGGCACGAGATCGGGGTGCACGGCTACAGCCACGAGAACCCGATCGCGATGTCCCGCGAGCAGGAGCGCGACGTGCTGGACCACTGCATCGGGTTGATCGAGCGGCGCGCGGGCGCGCGGCCCACCGGCTACGTCGCCCCCTGGTGGGAGTTCTCCCCGGCCACCAACGAACTGCTGCTCGAGCGCGGCATCAAGTACGACCACTCGCTGATGCACCACGACTGCGTGCCGTACCGGGTGCGCGTCGGCGACTCGTGGACCCCGATCGACTACTCCCGGCCCGCCTCGGAGTGGATGCGGCCGCTGCAGCGGGGCGCGGAGACCAAGCTGGTCGAGATCCCGGCCTCGTGGTACCTGGACGACCTGCCCCCGATGCTGTTCGTCAAGGCCAACCCGAACAGCCACGGTTTCGTCAACCCGCGCGACATCGAACAGCTGTGGCGCGACCAGTTCGACTGGATCCACCGCGAGTACGACTACGCCGTGTTCACCATGACCATCCACCCGGACGTGTCCGGTCGGCCGCAGGCGCTGCTCATGCACGAGCGCCTGATCCAGCACTTCAACGCGCACGAGGGCGTGCGGTGGATGACCTTCGACGCCATCGCCGAGGACTACCTGACCCGCGCACCGGCGTGACCCGCCGGTCACCAGTTCACCAGCGAGTCCTCCACGACGGTGCGCAGGTCGGCCGCGCCGACGTCGCGCGGGCACATCGTCAGCAGCCGCTGCTGCTTCAGCGCGCCGTCGACCAGCGCGGGCACGTCCTCGCGCCCGTAACCGACCGCGGAGACGCCGTTGGCGATGCCGATGTCGCGCATGAGCGACACGAGCGCCGCGGGCAACCGCTCGGCCCGGTCGGCGATGTCCGCCACCGCCGGGTCGAGCAGCTCGGCGGCGTGCACGTGCCGCTCCGGCGCGGCCGGGAAGGTGAGGCGGAACGCCGCCGGTGCGGTCAGCGCCACCGACTCGCCGTGCGGCACCATCGGCTCCTCGGCGGAGTAGTCCGGCGGGTGGAAGTCGGTGACGCGCCCGGCGATCGGGTAGGCGCACGCGTGCGGGACGTGCACCCCGGCGTTGCCGAACCCCATGCCCGCGAACGAGGCCGCGAGCATCATGTCCGTGCGGGCCTGCTCGTCGTGCCCGCGCATCACCGCGGGGCGCAGGCTGCGGGCCACCAGCGGGAGCGCCTTCTCGACGAACGCGTCCGAGACCGGGTTGGCCCCGACGTA
Source organism: Salinifilum aidingensis (assembly GCF_054782015.1). Classification (NCBI taxonomy): domain Bacteria; kingdom Bacillati; phylum Actinomycetota; class Actinomycetes; order Pseudonocardiales; family Pseudonocardiaceae; genus Salinifilum; species Salinifilum aidingensis. Next base: position 45,302 of record NZ_BAAGTH010000019.1, read on the forward strand.
GGTGGGCCGTTCCGCCGCGCTGCGCCGCGGGTACGCGTGGTGCGGGCGCGCGGTGTACGACTCGAGCGCGTGGCAGAGCACGTCCATGCCCGCGCACGCGGTCACGTGCGGCGGCAGCGGCAACGACAGCTCGGGGTCGACGACCGCTTTGACCGGGCGCAGGCGCGCGTGGCTGATGCCCGACTTCACCTGCAGGTCCAGCAGGTCCAGGATGCACACCGCGGTGCTCTCGGCGCCGGTGCCGGCCGTGGTCGGCACGGCGACCACGGGCTTGACCGGCCCCGGCGGGGCTTTGCCCTCCCCGATCGGCTGGTTGACGTACTCGAGCGGATCGCCCGGGTGCGTGCTCAGCAGAGCGACCGCCTTCGCGGTGTCGATGACCGATCCGCCGCCGACGGCCACGACGCCGTCCCAGTCACCGCCGCGGACGTCGTCGACGGTCCGGCGGATGCTCGCGTCGGTGGGTTCGCTGCGGGCCCCTTCGTAGACCTCCGCCCGGATCCCCGCGGCCCGCACCGCGTCGCGGGCGCGGTCGGCGGCGCCGGTGGCGGCCACCGCCCGGTCGGTGACGATCAGCACGCTGCCGAGGCCGAGCTGCTCGCACTCGAAACCGAGTTCCCCGACCGCGCCGGCACCGAACTTCAGCGGCGGTGCCGCCCAGGTGAACACGGTTTCGCTGGTGCGCTCGGACATGGATCACCCCTCGGCGGTCGGTTCTCGTTCCGGCAGCTCACTCGTAGGCGTGCGGTTCATTCGTAGGCGTGCGGTGCGTGCTGGTGCGCGGCCCAGTCCTGCGGGTCGTGCGCGATCCACACGGGCGCGTCGTGGGCCGTGGACAGCCTCCGCAGCCTGCGGATCGACTCCACGGCCTGCTGCGTGTTGAAGTCCGACGGCATCGGCAGATCCCCGTCCAGGGCGCTGCGCAGGTGCACCGTGTCCGCCGAGAGCAGGAACGCGCTGTGCTCGAGCTGCACCAGCACGCTGCAGTTGCCGGGCGTGTGGCCCGGCAGCAGCAGGACGACGACGCTGCCGTCGCCGAACACGTCGTGATCACCGGTGAGCGGGTTCCAGTGGAACTGCCGCGTGGCGTCCAGGTCGGCGGTGTGGAAGAACGGCGCCGCACCCGGGTTGGGCCAGAACGCGTACGGCAGGTCGTCGGCGCCGGCGTAGAGCTCGGCGTGCGGGAACAGCCGCAGCCCGCCGGTGTGGTCGAAGTGGGTGTGCGAGCAGACCACGTGGCGCACGTCGGTCAACCGGTAGCCGAGGGACTCGATCTGCCGGTCGACGCGCTGCTCCGGGCCGAACTCGATGTTCACCGCGTCGACCAGCGAGCCGTACACCTCGTAGGGGTCGTCGGCGGCTTCCGGGGCCAAGCCGGTGTCCACGAGCACCAGCCCCCGGTCGTGCTCGACGAGGAAGGACGGCACCGGCAGCGTGACCGTGCCGCTGTCACCGAGCACGAGGTCGCCGCGCGGCATCGTCAGCCGCGCCCCGTCGAGCGCCCACAGTCGTCGTGCCCTGCCCATGGCGTACCCGCCCCTCGCGCACCGTCCTCCGCCGCGTCCTCGGCGACCGCGGCGCGGTGCCGCCGCGAGCGGTGCCGATCACGGCCCGAGCGAACGCCACCCATCGTGGGGCGCGGGCGCACGAGCTGTAAATGCCCGCGTCCGAGGGGCGCACGAACGGTGCACGCGCAGCGGGCAGCTCCGGGAGCGGCCGCGGGGCGGTCAGAACACCACGGTGGTGTTGCCGTGGCGCATCACCCGGTCCTCGCAGTGCCACCGCACCGCCCGCGACAGCACGGTGCGCTCGACGTCGGCGCCGAGCCGGACGAGGTCGGCCGTGCCGTGCTGGTGCCCGACGCGCACGACGTCCTGCTCGATGATCGGCCCCTCGTCGAGGTCCTCGGTGACGTAGTGCGCGGTGGCACCGATGAGCTTGACCCCGCGCTCCTTGGCCTTGCGGTACGGGCCGGCGCCGATGAACGCCGGCAGGAACGAGTGGTGGATGTTGATCAGCGGGCAGCCGATCCGCGAGAGGAAATCACCGGAGATGATCTGCATGTAGCGGGCGAGGACGACGAGGTCCACGTTGCCGCGGAGCACGTCCAGCTGCTGCTGCTCGGCCTGCGGCTTCGCGTCCCGGCTGACCGGGATGTGCACGAACGGCACGCCGAACGACCGCACGTCCTCGGCGAGGTCCGGGTGGTTGGACAGCACCATGGCCACGGTCATGTCCAGTTCCCCGCGCCGGTTGCGCCACAGCAGGTCGAGCAGGCAGTGGTCGAGTTTGGACACCATGATCGCGACCCGCTTGGGCTTGGCCGCCTCGGAGAACGCGAACTCCATGTCCATCGGCCCGGCGACCTCCTCGGCGAAGGCCCGTTCGAGCTCGGCGCGCCGCGCCACCAGCCCGGGCAGGTGAAACACGGTGCGCTGGAAGAACATGCCGTTCTGCGGTTCCGAGGAGTGCTGCCCGAGCGAGACGATGTTCGCCCCCGCTGCGGTCAGGAACGAGCTCACCGCCGAGACGATGCCGGGGCGGTCGGGACAGCGCACGAGCAGCCGCGCCACGTCCTCCGAGGGCGCCGTGCCGTCCCCGGAGCGGTGGACGGCGGGCGGGGTCGGGCTGTCGCTCATGGGTTCGGCTCCTGCGCTTCACACGGCGGGGACGGCACGGCAGGCTCGCTCGCGCAGAGCGCTCCGCCTGCGGTGCCCCGGGAGGGCGGGTGCACAGCCTAGTAGCACCGCCGCCAGCGCGGACTCCGCGGGCGCGGCGGTGCGGCGCAACGCACACGCCCGTTCGCCGCACACATCGCGCGCGGCCGGCGGGCCGCCTGCGCAGCCGGGGATTAGCACGCTGCACAGCCGGGTAGTCAGCCGAGTGGCCTCGTGTGCCGCGCGGGAGCGGAGGAACTGCCGATGGAGGCGGAGATCACGCTGCACGTCGACGGGCAGCAGCACCGGCTCACGGTGGACACGCGCACCACGGTGCTCGACGCGCTGCGGGAGCAGCTCGGCAGCACCAGCCCCAAGAAGGGGTGCGACCACGGGCAGTGCGGCGCGTGCACCGTGCTGGCCGACGGTCGCCGCGTCACCACCTGCCTGTCGCTGGCGGTGGCCAACCAGCACGTCCGGTTCACCACGGCCGAGGGGCTGGCCGCCGGCGGGCTGCACCCGGTGCAGGAGGCGTTCCTCGACCACGACGCCTTCCAGTGCGGCTACTGCACACCGGGGCAGATCTGCTCGGCGGTGGGCATGCTCGCCGAGGCCCGGGAGGGCCGGCCGAGCGCGGCCACCACCGACGACGCCCGCGCCGGTGAGCTCGACGACGCGGAGATCCGCGAGCGGATGAGCGGCAACCTCTGCCGGTGCGGTGCCTACGCCAACATCGTCGCAGCGATCCGCGAGGTACGCCCGTGATTCCGTTCGACTACCAGCGCGCCACCGACACCGACGAGGCGATCGCCACCGTGTCCGGTAGCCCAGGGGCCGCGTTCCTCGCCGGCGGCACGAACCTCGTCGACCACCTCAAGCTCGGCGTCGCGGTCCCCGAGAAGCTCGTGGACATCACCGGACTCGCGCTCGACACCGTGGACGAGCGCGCGGACGGCGGTCTCGTGATCGGCGCGAACGTGCGCAACAGCGATCTGGCCGCCGAGCAGGCGGTGCGGCGGCGCTACCCGGTGCTGTCGCAGGCCCTGCTGTCCGGCGCCTCGGGCCAGCTGCGCAACCTCGCCACGACCGGCGGCAACCTCATGCAGCGGACCCGCTGCGCCTACTTCCAGGACACGAGCACGCCGTGCAACAAGCGCGAGCCCGGTTCCGGGTGCTCGGCGCTCGGCGGGTGGACGCGCTACCACGCCGTCTTCGGCGCCTCCCGGGAGTGCGTGGCGGTGCACCCCTCGGACATGGCGGTGGCGCTGTGCGCGCTGGACGCGGAGGTGCTGCTGCGCGGACCGCGGGGGCAGCGCCACGTGGGCTGCGGTGATTTCCACCGGCTTCCCGGGCAGGAGCCGCAGCGCGACACGGTCGCCGAGCACGGCGAGCTCATCACCGCCGTGGAGCTACCACCGCTGCCGGCCGCGGTGCACTCGACGTACCGCAAAGTGCGCGACCGCGCTTCGTACGCCTTCGCCCTCGTGTCCGTGGCGGCGGTGCTGCGGCTGCGCGGTGGCCGGGTCGACGAAGTGCGCATCGCCCTGGGCGGGGTGGCGCACAAGCCGTGGCGCGCCGCGCAGGCCGAGGAGGCGCTGCGCGGCGCGTGGGCGACCGAAGACCGCTTCCGCGCCGCCGCCGAGGCCGAGCTCGCGCACGCGGAGCCGCTGGCGGGCAACGAGTTCAAGGTTCCGATGGTGCGCGGAGCCGTGACGGGTGCGCTCGTGGACCTCGCCGCGCAGCAGGAGGCGTTGTGACCGAGAACCTCACCGCCCGCGCCATGGGCACCGACCGGCGCCGCGAGGACGGCATCGCGAAGGTCACCGGACGTGCCCCGTACGCCCACGAGCACGGTACGCACGCACCGTGCTACCTCGCCCCGCTGCGGTCGACGATCGCTCGCGGGCGCGTCCGCGGCATCGACGCCGCCGCGGTGCGGCGGCCCGGTGTGCTCGCGGTGCTCACGCACGAGAACGCGCCCCCCGCACCGGGCGAGGACGCCGAACTGGCGATCCTGCAGTCGCCCGAGGTGCACTTCCGCGGGCAGCTCATCGGGGCGGTGCTCGCCGAATCCCCGGAGGTCGCGCGGCACGCCGCGGCGGAGATCCCCGTGCGGTACGAGCAGGACGAGCACGACGCGCACTTCGCACCGGACCGCACCGACCTGCGAGCTCCGACCGACGTGACGCCCTCCTCCCCCGCGGACGCCGAGACCGGAGATCCGGACGGGGCCCTCGCAACAGCACCGATCACAGTGGACGCCACGTACCGGACGCCGCCCGAGTTCAACAACCCGATGGAACCGCACGCGACCGTGGCCGTGCGCGACGGCGCGAAGCTCACCCTGCACGACTCCACCCAGGGAGTCCACCCCGTGCGCGAGACGGTGGCGCGGGTGCTCGGGATCGACCCCGACGACATCCACGTCGTCTGCCCGCACGTCGGCGGGGGGTTCGGGTGCAAGGGGCTGCCGCACGCGAACGTCGTCCTGGCGGCGATGGCGACGTGGCTGGTGGAGGAGCACCGCCCCGTCAAGTACGCCGTGTCGCGGCAGGAGATGTTCGGGTTGACCGGTTACCGCTCCCCCACGGTGCAGCGGCTGCGGCTCGGTGCCGACCGCGAGGGGCGCCTGTCGGTGATCGTGCACGACTCGGTGGAGCAGACCGCGCGCATCAAGGAGTTCTCCGAGCAGAGCGCGGTGTCCACGCGCAGCGTCTACGCCGCACCGCATCGCCGGACCACGCACCGGCTGGCCGCGCTGGACGTGCCGGTCCCGTCGTGGATGCGGGCGCCGGGCGAGTGCCCCGGCATGTTCGCCGGCGAGGTCGCCGTGGACGAGCTCGCCACCGCCTGCGGACTCGACCCGGTGGAGCTGCGGGTGCGCAACGACACCGCGGTGGACCCGAGCACCGGCAAGCCGTTCTCCAGCCGCAACCTGGTCGCCTGCCTGCGGCGCGGGGCGGAGCGGTTCGGCTGGTACGGGCGCGATCCCGCACCGGGCACCCGCCGCGAGGGGGACTGGCTCATCGGCACCGGGGTGGCCGCCTCGATGTACCCCACGCACCGCATCCCGGGGTCGACGGCGGCGATCACCCGCACCCCGGAGGGCTACCTCGTGCGCATCGGTGCAGTGGACCTCGGTACGGGGGCGTGGACGTCGCTGCGCCAGATCGCGGCCGATGCGCTCGGCGTCGACGTCGAGGTGGTGGAGCTGCACATCGGCGACACAGCACTGCCGTTCGCGACGGTGGCCGGAGGCTCCTCGGGCACGACGAGCTGGGGAACCGCCGTGGCCGCCGCGGCCGAGGAGTTCCGCGAGCGGTACGGGTCCGACCCTCCCGAGGGAGCGGAGGCCGCGGCGAGCGCGGCCGGGAACCCGGACAAGCGGCAGCACGCGATGAGCGCGTTCGGGGCGCAGTTCGCCGAGGCGCGGGTCCACGCGCGGACCGGGCAGGTGCGCGTGCCGCGCATGCTCGGCGTCTTCGCCGCCGGCCGCATCGTCAACCCGCGCACGGCGCGCTCCCAGTTCCTCGGCGGAATGGTGATGGGCGTGTCCATGGCGCTGCACGAGGAAGGCGTGCTGGACGCGCGGTTCGGGCACGTGGTCAACCGGGACTTCGCGCAGTACCACGTGGCCGCGAACGCGGACGTGGGCGACATCGGCGCCGAGTGGCTCGACGAGGAGGATCCGCACGTCAACCCCATGGGGTCCAAGGGGATCGGTGAGATCGGCATCGTCGGCGCACCCGCAGCGGTGCTCAACGCGACGTACCACGCGACCGGGCGGCGCGTGCGGGACCTGCCGCTCACCCCGGACAAGTTCCTGCCCTGATCCGCACCCCTCCACTGCGATCCACTGCGGACGCTCCGTCGCGTCAACTGGTGCGGCGCTGCGCGGGGATGTCGCGCTCCTCGGTGACTTCCGGGAGCTGCCACCGCCCGTGGCGGGCGGACACGCGCGGTCGGTCGTGCAGGATCACCGGCGAGGCCAGCACCGACCGGTCATCGCCGTGGTCCCCGGTGAGCACCGGCCACAGTCGACGGTGGACGCACTCGCGAGCGAGCTCCCCGGCCCAGTCCGGCGGATCGAGCACGGACAGGAACCGTCCGCGCGTCACCGACAGCAGCAGGTGCGGGCTGAGCAGCGAGCGGTGCAGCGCGCGCTCGCGCGCTGCGCGCTGCACCCGGTCGTGAGCGTCCCCACTGGACACCGTCGTGTTGACCAGTTCGAACCGCAGCTTCCGCACTCCGCGGGAGCGCCTCCCGGGGGTGACGCGCAGCCGGGCGTCCACGGGCTGGCGCGTGCGCACGACGCGACCGCGCTGGGACCCGCGATCGCTGTGCAGGGGGGCGAACTGCCGCGTGCCGGGCACGCGCAGCAGCTGGTCCACCGGCCTCTCCCCCAGCTCGCCGAGTTCGCGGGTGACCACGTGGATGTCGTGCTCGACTTCTTCGCGCCCGCTCAGACATGCACCGCAGTCGAGTTCGGCGACCGGCGCGAATTCCGGGGGCTGCTCGTGCGCGGAGACGAGCTGTTCGACACCGCGGTCCTGCAGCTGCAGGAAGCGCAGCCGCACCCGCAGTTCCGCCGCGGGTTCGTCCACCACGAGGCAGTCGGTGACCATCGTCGCGTCCTCGCCGACGTCGCGCCCCACCGCGTCCGAGGGGCTGAGCACGCCGAACTGCCACCGGAACCGTTCCGGAGCGTCCGCTGGTCGTGCGGAGGAGGACCGGGATCCCTTGTAGAGGACCGCCGCCGCGATGGCAGCGGCATGGTCCTGACCGGAGTCGGACATCACGCCTCCCGCAGCGCGGAGCGCACCCTGCGTGCGCGCCGTCTCCACCGCAGGGGCGCCTCTGTGTGCGCACGCGGCCGGGTCTCCGGCACTGCCGGGGGCCGGTGCGGCCCTGCGGCACAGGGTCGTCCTCGGGAACCCCACCGAGGACGAATGATTTTCGAAAGAGCACGCACCGGGTGAGTATTGGTCCGCCGCACCGCTGCCGCAAGCGCGCGAACCGCGGGAGGAGGTGTCGATCGCGGCACGGACCACCGAACGGGACGGTCCGGCTCACAGCCAGAACCGCCCCACCGGCGGTCGTGTCCCGCGGAGTCAGATGTGTAATAAGCGGCCGGACGCGTACGCGTCGCACGATGCGCACGCGCACCCGGCTCCCTCGCAATGCCGTGCCGTGTTGCCGAACAACGTTTCACCGCCTGATGTCGACTCACCGCATCGACGTGGTGACGATGCGTATCTGTTCGACATCACTGTCCTATCACGGCGGCATCGGCCTCGCCCGCTGGCGAGGAGCGCTCCCCCGGTCGGTGGGCCACGCGCCGCGGGTGCGGAAGCGGCCGGGGCCACGGGATCTCGGGGCGGGCCCGACCGCACCCGGCCGAACGCGGGTTCGGTCCCGCCGCGGTTCCAGGCGGCCGATCTCCGGTCCACAGTGGCTGCGGGGAGGAGCCCGCGGAGGATGCGGGAGATCCCGCGGAGGTGTCGGTGGAAGACCGCGGGGCGTCACGGACGTCCAGCCGCGCCCGACGCGCCGCCGAACGGCTCAGTCCGACGGCGCGTCGCACGTCCGCGGTGGACGCGCCCCGTCCGCGCGGGGTGCAGTCACACTCCGAACGGCGGAGCGGGTGCGGGTCAGTTGATCTCGCAGAGCACCGTGCCCTGGGAGACGGAGTCCCCGGCCTGCGCGGTGAGCCCGCTGACGGTGCCGTCCTTGTGCGCGGTCACCGGGTTCTCCATCTTCATCGCCTCGAGCACGACCACGAGATCACCGGTGGCCACCTCGTCGCCGTCCGCCACGGCGGCCTTGACGACCGTGCCCTGCATCGGCGCGGTCACGGCGTCACCCGAGACGGCACTGGACGCCTTGCTCGCGGAGCGCTTGCGCGGCTTGGCCGCCTGCTTGGCCGCCGCGGGCGCGGGTGCGGCGAACTCGGCGGGCAGGGACACCTCGAGGCGCCGACCGCCGACTTCGACGGTGATCGTCTGCCGCTCCTCCGGCTCGGCCACCTCGGCCCCGCCGGCGTGCGGCTCGATGGTGTTCTCCCACTCGGTCTCGATCCAGCGGGTGTGCACCGTGAAGCCCTCGACGGCCGTGAACGCCGGGTCGCGCAGCACGGCGCGGTGGAACGGCACGACCGTGGCCAGGCCCTCGACCCGCATCTCGGCCAGCGCCCGGCGCGACCGCTCGATCGCCTGCAGCCGGTTGGCACCGGTGACGATGAGCTTGGCCAGCATCGAGTCGAACTGGCCACCGACGACGCTGCCGCTCTCCACCCCGGCGTCCAGGCGCACGCCCGGCCCCGCGGGCGCGTGGAAGGCGGTGACGGTGCCCGGTGTGGGCAGGAAGTTCCGCCCGGCGTCCTCGCCGTTGATGCGGAACTCGATGGAGTGCCCGGTGGGCGCGGGGTCGTGGGTGATGTGCAGCTTCTCGCCGCTGGCGATGCGGAACTGCTCGCGCACCAGGTCCAGTCCGGTGGTCTCCTCGGTGACCGGGTGCTCGACCTGCAGCCGCGTGTTGACCTCGAGGAAGGAGATCGTGCCGTCTTCGCCGACGAGGAACTCGACGGTGCCCGCACCGTGGTAGCCGGCCTCGCGGCAGATCCCCCGCGCCGCCTCGTGGATGGTGTGCCGCTGGTCGTCCGTGAGGAACGGCGCCGGTGCCTCCTCGACGAGCTTCTGGTGCCGCCGCTGCAGCGAGCAGTCGCGGGTGCCGGCGACCACGACGTTGCCGTGCTGATCGGCCACGACCTGGGCCTCGACGTGCCGCGGCCGGTCGAGGTAGCGCTCCACGAAGCACTCCCCGCGGCCGAAGGAGCCCTCGGCCTCGCGCACCGCGGAGGAGAACAGCTCCGGGATCTCCTCCGTCGTGCGGGCGACCTTGAGACCGCGGCCGCCACCGCCGAACGCGGCCTTGATCGCGACGGGCAGGCCGTGCTCCTCGGCGAAGGCGACGACCTCGTCCGAGCCGGCGACCGGGTCCGAGGTGCCCGGCACCAGCGGAGCGCCCGCGCGGGTGGCGATGTGCCGAGCGGTGACCTTGTCGCCGAGGTCGCGGATGGCCTGCGGCGAGGGACCGATCCAGATCAGCTCCGCGTCCTGCACCGCCTGGGCGAAGTCGGCGTTCTCGGACAGGAAGCCGTAGCCGGGGTGCACCGCGTCGGCACCGCTGCGCCGCGCGGTCTCGACGATCTTGTCGATGTCCAGGTAGCTCTCCCCGGCCGTGGCACCGCCCAGGGCGAACGCCTCGTCGGCCAGGCGGACGAACGGGGCGTCGGCGTCCGGCTCGGCGTACACGGCGACGGAGGTGATGCCCTCGTCGGCGCACGCCCGGATCACGCGCACCGCGATCTCACCGCGGTTGGCGACCAGCACCTTGTTGATCGGCGTCACGTCCACAGTGGTCCACTCCTCTTGTTCCCGGCGCGACGCCGGAGTGTCGTTCGATCCATCAGCACGTGCCTCCCCGCCCGGTCGGCGTTCTCACCGCGGCAGCGCGGAGGCGCGCCAGCCGTCCGGGCCCGGGCGCAGCGGCCGCCGGCCGTGCGGCCACCGCAGTTGGGTGTCCCGCGCGCCCCACCGGTTCAACCGCTCCGGACCGGTCTCCGGCGCGGCCGCGGAGCCGGCGGCGGCACCGCTGAGCGCGGCGACCAGCGCGGCGATCTCGGCGTCATCCGGGTTGCCGCGCACCACCCGCAGCTCGGGGCGGTGCGCACCGTCCCCGACACCGGCGCCGGTGTCGTTCTCGGCCATCGATTCCCTCCGGCTCACAGCGGAATGTTGCCGTGCTTCCTGGCCGGCCGGTCGTCCCGCTTCGTGCGCAGCATGCGCAGACCGCGGGCGACGTAGCCGCGGGTGTAGGACGGCGGGATGACCGAGTCCACGTACCCGCGCTCCGCCGCCTGGTACGGGTTGCACAGCGTGTCCTCGTACTCCTGCTGCAACCGCGCGCGCTCGGCTTCCACGTCCCGCCCGCTCTCGGCGGCCTCGGACAGCTGCCGGCGGTGCAGGATGTTCACCGCGCCCTGCGCACCCATCACCGCGATCTCCGCGGTCGGCCACGCGAAGTTGAGGTCGGCGCCGAGGTGCTTGGACCCCATCACGTCGTACGCTCCACCGTAAGCCTTCCGAGTGATCACCGTCACGAGCGGAACCGTGGCCTCGGCGTAGGCGTACAGCAGTTTGGCGCCGCGGCGGATGATGCCGTTGAACTCCTGGTCGGTGCCGGGCAGGAAACCGGGCACGTCCACGAAGGTCAGCACGGGGATGTTGAAGGCGTCGCACGTGCGGACGAACCGGGCCGCCTTCTCGCTGGCCTCGATGTCGAGCGTGCCCGCCAGCTGGGTGGGCTGGTTGGCGACGATGCCGACGGAGCGGCCCTCGACGCGTCCGAACCCGACGATCATGTTCTGCGCGAACAGCGGACTCGTCTCGAGGAACTCCCCGTCGTCGACGACGCGGGAGATCACCTCGTGCATGTCGTAGGGCTGGTTCGGCGAGTCCGGGACGAGCGCGTCCAGCTCGCGGTCGGAGTCGGTCAGCGACTCGACGACCGCGCCGGCCTCGGCCGGCCCGTCGAAGACGGGCGGCTCGGCGAGGTTGTTCTCCGGCAGGAACGACAGCAGCTCCTTGACGTAGGCGACGGCGTCGTCCTCGTCCGAGGCCAGGTAGTGCGCGTTGCCGGAGGTCGAGTTGTGCGTGCGCGCACCGCCGAGCTCCTCGAAGCTCACGTCCTCGCCGGTGACGGTCTTGATGACGTCCGGACCGGTGATGAACATGTGCGAGGTCTGGTCGACCATGACCGTGAAGTCGGTGATCGCCGGCGAGTAGACCGCGCCCCCGGCGCACGGCCCCATGATCAGCGAGATCTGCGGGATCACGCCGGAGGCGTGCGTGTTGCGCTTGAAGATCTCCGCGTAGAGCCCGAGCGAGGCCACGCCCTCCTGGATGCGCGCTCCGCCGGAGTCGTTGATGCCGATCAGCGGGCACCCGGTCTTCAGCGCCAGATCCATGACCTTGACGATCTTCTCGCCGAGCACCTCGCCGAGGCTGCCGCCGAAGACGGTGAAGTCCTGCGAGTACACGCACACCTGGCGCCCGTCGATCGTCCCGTAGCCGGTGACGACGCCGTCGCCGTAGGGGCGGTACTCCTCCATGCCGAAGTTGGTGCACCGGTGCCGCGCGTGCTCGTCCATCTCGATGAACGAGCCGGGGTCCAGCAGCACGTCGATGCGTTCCCGCGCGGTCTTCTTGCCCTTGGCGTGCTGCTTCTCCACCGCGCGCTCGGATCCGGCGTGCACGGCTTCGTCGTTGCGGCGGTAGAGGTCCGCCAGCTTGCCCGCCGTCGTGTGGATGTCGGGCGTGTCGACCGGTGGCTCACCGACCGGTTCCGTCGCGCTGCTCATCAACCAACCCAGTCCTTGTTCCCTGCTGTCCGCCTCGCCCCGGCGTCCCGCGCTTCCCCGGGAGCGCGCACCCCGGCGCTGCCGGGGCGCGCTCGCCGCAGGTGGGATACCCCGGATTCCGCGAGGTCCGGGCGCGGCGCGCCCCGCGGGAGACTAGCCCGCCGGGCGCGCCGCGGTCAATTTCCAAGTGAGTCCATCCTAGACGACACTGTCCGTGATGGCGGTGGTGCCCAGCTGTTTCTCGGCATAAGTGAATGAGCGCTAGCTCACCACGCCTCCGCTGGCGGATCATCGGCGGCCGCGTCCAGCATCAGCGCGGCGGCCGTCGCATCGAGGGCCGCGAGGTGGCGCGCGGCACCCGTGCGCGCGAGATCGTTGGCCAGGGTCAGCGCCGCCTGTACGAGCACCCGCGCCCGCGCGGCGTCCAGTCCCGGCCGCGCCTCGCAGAGCAGCCCGACCCACTCGGCCACGTAGGCGTGCTGCGTCTGGCGCGCGCGGTGCCGCTGGTCGTCCGGCAGGTGGTGGACCTCGCTGACGAGGATGTCGATGAACCGGCCGTGGTCGAAGGCGAAGTCGGTGTAGGTGCGCTGCAGCGCCCGCAGGGCGTCCGCGGGGTCCGGGTGGCGCGCGAGCGTGCGCTCCAGCTCCACCTCGAGCCACGCCGAACCGCGCATGATCACCGTGCTGAGCAGCTCCTGCTTGCTGGCGAAGTAGTTGTACAGGCTCGGCCCCGACATGCCGGCCGCCGCGCCGACGTCCTCGATGGTGACCTGGGTGTAGCCGCACTCGGAGAACAGCCGCGTGGCCGCCGAGAGCACGAGCCGGCGGCGCGAGGCGCGGGCTGGCACGGAGGCGGACCGCTGCGGTCCCGCGCGAACGTCCGGACGGGCGAAGCGGCGCGGGGGTTGGTCGAGCACGACCGCGAGCATCGCCCGCAGCAAGTGCTCGAACTGCCCGCGCGGCAGCTCGGCGCGGTGGTAGGACGGGCTGGTCAGCACGCTGAACAGGCACCACGCGCGGAACCACGCGTCCTCGCGGCTGAGCTCGGGGCGGCGGGCCCGGGCCACGCGCTCCAGCGCCCGGGCGACGCCGCGCAGCTCGTCGCGGAGCGCCTCCCGCTGCGCCGCGGGCAGGTGCCGCGCTTCCCGCTGCCAGAGCACGCCGAGCTGCCGGTGGTCGAGCGCCTGCGTGGCCAGTTCCGCCACGACGGGCTCCACGTCGGAGACCGCGAGGCGTTCGGCGCCCGCGCGCAGCGGGCGCATCTCGTCGAGCACGACCTCGGTCAGCAGGTGCTGCTTGCCCGCGAAGTGGCGGTACAGCGCCGAGGAGCGGACCCCGACGGCTTCGGCGATGTCGCTCATCGACACCTGGGCGTAGCCCCACCGGTGGAACAGCTCGGCCGCGGCCGCGGTGATCAGCGCCCGCCGGTTGCGCGGGCGCGTGTTGCGCGGCGGCGCGTTCGTGCTCTCGATCTTGTGCGCCGAGTTCCTGCTCATGCCGTCACCGGTGGAAACCCCCGGCGCGACCGTTGCGGTCGGCCAGCAGCCCGGCCACGGTCGCGATCGCGATCTCCGCCGGGGCGCGCGAACCGATGTCCAGCCCGATCGGGCGATGCACCCGGGCGATGTCCTCCTCCGCCACGCCGAGCTCGCGCAGCGCCCGCACGTGCGGGCCCTCGTGCCGCGGATTGCCCATGACACCGATCCACCGCACGGGCCCGGCGAGCACGTCGCGCAGCAGCGGACCGAGCTCCGCGCGGTGGTGGTCGGTCACCACGACGTCGGTGGTGGAGCTCCACCCCCCGGCCGCGGACAGCACCGGGACGCCGGACCCGCGGAGCCCTTCCGCGCGGGCGGCGTCCGGTTCCAGCAGGTGCACGCGGAAGCCCGCGTCGGCGGCGTAGCGCAGCAGGCGCTCGGCGACCGGGGAGGCGAACACCGCGACGAGCTCGCGGTCGGAGTGCTCCTGCGCGCCGTCGCCGTGGGCCACCGCGCAGGCGGGATCGTGTGCCGGCTGCTCCGTCATGGCCACAGTGTGCCAGGGCGCCGCCGCACCCGTGATCGCGCGCGCCGGTGATCACGGATGCCGGGAGGCCGCGCTGGCGGCTGCCCGGAGCCGCCGTCCTGCGAGCGCGACCTCCGGACCACCTCCGCCTCGGGGCCGCGTTCCCCCGCGCGGGCGGGCTCCTCCGCGCGGGCGGGGTGCTGCGCACCGGCGCATCCCCGTCCCGCGCCCTCCGCACGTGCGCGCGGCCCGCCGCACCACCCGCCTCCGCGGCGGGAATACGCCCCCGCCCGCGCGGAGTTGTGCGGGGCGGATCGCCGGGTGCACCGGCCGGCTCGGCGGAGCCGGCCTCCCGGCAGCAACGTTGCGCGTGCTCACCACCCGCCCGCTCCGATCCCCTCCGAGCGGCCCGGTGCTCCTCGGGCCGTACCGCGGGTGCCGTTGAGCGACCTGCGCGCGAGGAGAGGTGCCCGGTTGCCCGCGGAGCTGCCGGGCGGCGCGGGGACCTCCACCCACCCCCGCTGTGACCCTCGTCATGATCACCCCCTCACGGAATGCAGGAGCATGCGCTAACGTTGCTTGATAACAGCAGACTCAATGAGATGGCGGCGAAGCCTGGCAATGAGGCTCAGTCCGCCCTTGCGAGGAGGAGACCATGCCGACCTTCTTCGGACCCGCGGGGTTCGGCCAGGGGCCGTTCGACGAGTACTTCGCCCGCTTCTTCGGACCGCAGGGCGGCGGCCCGAGCGGTGGTGACGAGGGGCGGCGCGTCAACCTGACCGACCTCATGACCGAGCAGACCCAGCAGCTGCTCGCCGAAGCCGCCCGCTTCGCCCGCGAGCGCGGCCAGTCCGAGCTGGACGCGCTGCACCTGCTGTGGGCCGTGACGCAGCAGCAGCCCACCGCCGGGGTGTTGCGCCAGGCCGGGGTGGACGTCTCCGCGTTCGCCGAGACGATCCGCTCCAACCTGCCGCCGGCCGCGCAGGCCGGGGGCGACGAGGCCGAGGCCGAGGTCTCGCTGACCCCCGCCGCGAAGACGGTGCTGGCCGACGCCCACCGCGTCGCCCGGACGCTGGGCTCGACCTACATCGCCCCGACGCACGTGCTGCTGGCCATGTCCGCGAGCAGCGACTCCGAGCCGGGCCGGCTGCTCAACGGTGCCGGCGCGAACCCGGAGACGGTGCGCTCCGCGGCGCAGGCACCGCAGCAGACCGATGACCAGGCCCAGCAGAGCAGCGAGACGCCGACGCTGGACCAGTACGGCACCGATCTGACCGCCCGCGCGCGCGGTGGCGAGCTCGACCCGGTGATCGGGCGCGGTCAGGAGATCGAGGAGACCATCGAGATCCTGTCGCGGCGCACGAAGAACAACCCGGTGCTCGTCGGCGAGGCCGGTGTCGGCAAGACGGCGGTGGTCGAGGGCCTGGCCCAGCGCATCGTCGACAGCGAGGTGCCGGACGCGCTGTCCGGCAAGCGCGTGGTCCAGCTCGACCTGTCCGGCATGCTGGCCGGTACCCGCTACCGCGGTGACTTCGAGGAGCGGATGACCAAGGTCATCGACGAGATCACCGAGCAGGACAACCTGATCGTGTTCATCGACGAGCTGCACACGGTCGTCGGGGCCGGGGGCGCCGAGGGCGCCGTCGACGCCGGCAACATGCTCAAGCCCCGGCTGTCCCGCGGCGAGCTGCACGTCGTCGGTGCGACCACGCAGGACGAGTACCGCAAGAACATCGAGAAGGACGCGGCGCTCGAGCGCCGGTTCCAGCCGGTGCGCGTGGGCGAGCCGAGCACGGACGACGCGATCGGGATCCTGCGCGGACTGCAGGACCGCTACGCCGAGCACCACGGCATCCGTTACAGCGAGGACGCCCTGGACGCGGCGGTGCGGCTGTCCGACCAGTACCTGACCGACCGGAACCTGCCGGACAAGGCCATCGACCTGCTCGACCAGGCCGGTGCCCGCAAGCGCCTGGCCACGGCCGCGCCGACCAGCCGGGTCGGCCAGCTGCGGCAGCGCATCGGGACGCTGGAGCAGCAGAAGGACGCGGCCGTCGCCGAGGAGGACTACGAGCGGGCCTCCGGGCTGCGCGACGAGATCAACGCTGCGCAGACCGAGCTCGACCAGCTGTCCTCCGAGTCCGGTGAGGCTCGCGCGGAGGTGGAGGTCACCCGCGAGGACATCGCGGAAGTGATCTCGCGCTCGACCGGCGTGCCGGTCAGCCAGATGACCACGGCCGAGAAGGAGCGGCTCCGCAACCTCGAGACCGAGCTGCACCAGCGGGTCGTCGGCCAGGACGACGCGGTGCGCGCCCTGGCCCGCGCCGTGCGGCGCTCCCGCAGCGGTCTCGGCGAACCGAGTCGCCCCATCGGCAGCTTCATGTTCCTGGGCCCGACCGGCGTCGGCAAGACCGAGCTGGCCAAGGCTCTGGCGGCCGCGCTGTTCGGCGACGCCAAGCGCATGGTCCGGCTGGACATGAGCGAGTTCCAGGAGAAGCACACGGCCAGCCGGCTCGTGGGTGCGCCCCCGGGCTACGTCGGCCACGGCGAGGCCGGTGAGCTGACCGAGTCCGTGCGGCGCAACCCGTACTCGGTGGTCCTGCTCGACGAGATCGAGAAGGCGCACCCGGACGTGTTCAACACGCTGCTGCAGGTGCTCGAGGACGGGCGGATGACCGACGGTCAGGGCCGGACCGTGGACTTCAGCAACACGGTGCTGATCATGACCAGCAACCTCGGCGCGGACATCGTGTCCAGCAAGTCGGGTGCGATCGGCTTCAAGACCGGCGAGAGCCGGGAGGACGACTTCGCGGAGCGGATCATGCCGCGCCTGCGGGAGGAGTTCCGCCCGGAGTTCCTCAACCGGATCACCGAGGTCGTGGTCTTCCGCCAGCTCACCGGTGAGCAGCTGCGGACGATCACCCGGATGCTGCTGGACCGGACCGTGCAGCGCCTGGCGGAGCGCGACATCGACGTCGAGTTCAGCGATGCCGCGGTCGACTGGATCGCCGAGCGCGGCTACCAGCCCGAGTTCGGTGCCCGGCCGCTGCGCCGGACGATCGAGCGGCAGGTCGACGACCGGATCAGCGACCTGCTGCTGGACGACGAGCTCGACGCGGGCACTCGCGTGGTGGTGGACGCCGCCGACGGGGAGCTGACCGTCACGACCACCACCGGGGCGGCCCCGGCCGCGTGACGGTCCCGGCCCCGCAGCGAGGACGGATCCCGCGGCGCTGACGAGGCGCCGCAGCGAGGACGAGGGGCGGGTCCACCGCAGGTGGGCCCGCCCCTCCGCGCGTCGCGGGCCGGTTCCGCGCGGCCGCGTTCCGGCGACGGTCCGCGCTCCGGAGCCGGTCGTCCCGTTCCGGTGCCGGCTTCCCGTTTCAGCACCGCGCCGCTGCGGACATCCTGCGGTGGCGGGGGAACCGCACGCCGCCACGGGCGAGGAGGAGCGATGCCCGGTCTCCTGCCGCGAGTCGTGCACCGCACGCTTCGGGCAGCAGCCTCCGGGAGCCCGTCGTGTTCGAGAGGAATCCCATGACCACCATCGCCTTCCTCGGCACCGGGACCATGGGAGAACCCATGGCCCGCAACCTGCTCGCCGCGGGCTTCGACGTGCGCGCGTGGAACCGCACGAGCAGCAAGGCCCAGCACTTGGCCGCGCACGGTGCGCACGTCGCCGACACCCCCGCGGGCGCGGCCCGCGGGGCCGACGTCCTCATCACGATGCTGCTCGACGCCGGGACGACCGTGCGGGCGGCGGAACCGGCGTACAAGGCCCTCGACGAGGACGGGATCTGGCTGCAGATGGCGACGATCGGCTTGAGCGGGATGCGCGAGGTCGCGCGCATCGCCGGCAGCTCGCTCGTCGACGCGCCCGTGCTGGGCACGCGCAAACCTGCCGAGCAGGCCACGCTCGTCGCGCTCGCCGCCGGCGACCCCGCTGTCCGCGAACGCGTGGCCCCGGTGCTGGACGCGATGGCCGAACGGACGCTCTGGCTCGGCGAGGACGCCGCGGGAGCCGCGGGAACGCGGCTCAAGCTCGTGGCCAACAACTGGGTGCTGGCGCTGACCAACGCCGTCGGCGAGTCGATCGCGCTGGCCCGGCACCTCGGCGCTGATCCGCAGCGGTTCCTCCAGGCGATCAGCGGTACCGCCACCGATTCGCCCTACGCGCAGCTGAAGGGCGGCGCCATCCTCGGCGAGGACTTCGCACCGTCGTTCACCACCAGCGGTGCCGCCAAGGACGCCGACCTCATCGCCGAGGCGGGTGAGGGCCTGCGGCTCGACCTGGCCGAGGGAGCGCGCCAGCGGTTGCGGCGCGCGGTCGCCGCCGGGCACGGCGACGAGGACATGGTCGCCGCCTACTTCGCCTCCTTCGAGTGAACGCCCGGCGGGCGGCCCCTCGTCATTCGCGCTGCAACCCCGCGCGCAGCTCGGCGGCGGGAAGCGGGTGCGAGAACAGGTACCCCTGGTACAGGTCGACGCCCAGCTCGGTGAGGGTGTGCAGCTGGCTCGTCGTCTCCACGCCTTCGGCCACGCAGGTGCGGTTGAGCACGCTGGCGATGTCGGTGACGGCGCGGGCGATGGCGTGGTCGACGGTGCTGTCGTCCACGCTGGCCACGAACCGGCGGTCGAGCTTGACGGCTTGGGCCGGCATGTCCTTGAGCCGGGCCAGCGAGGAGTACCCCGTGCCGAAGTCGTCGATGGCGAACCGCACGCCGTGCTCGGCGAGTTCCGTCATGGCGCGGTGCGCCGCAGGGGTGAGCTCCACCAGCTCCGTTTCGAGCATCTCCAGCACGACCCGGTCGGGCGAGATCCCGGATTCGGCGATGATCCCGGTGACGTCCTCGACGAAGCGCGGGTCGGTGGGCAGCAGCTGCGCGAGGTTGACGGCCACGGCCGGTGGCTGCCCGCCGGCGGCGGGCCACGTGGCCGCTTCCCGCAGCGCGGTGCGCAGCACCCAGCAGTCGAGCTCGCGCAGCAGATCGGCCTGCTCGGCCACGGGCAGGATCGTGCCGGGGGTGAGCATCCCGTGCTCGGGGTGCGGCCAGCGCAGCAGCGCTTCGGCCTCCACGACGGTGGCATCGGTGGAGACGATCGGCTGGTAGTGGAGGGCGAGCTGGTCCGTGCGCATCGCCTCCCGCAGCTGCCCCTCGAGGCGCAACTGGGCCTCCGCCGCGGAGACGAGCGCCGGATTGACCAGGGAAACGCGGCCGGGGCCGCGCTTCTTGGCCTGGAACATGGCCATGTCGGCGTAGCGCAGCAGGTCCTGGCCGGTCATGCCGCCCTCGAACATGGCGGCTCCGGTGGAGGCGGAGACGCTGATGAGCTCGTCGCGCACGGGCACCACGGTGCGCAGCGCCGCCGAGACGTGCTGGGCCAGCCGGTCGAGCTCCTCCCCACCGGGGCCGACCTCGGGGCAGACGACGAGGAACTCGTCGCCGGAGATGCGCGCGACGTAGCAGCCCTCCGGCACCTCCCGCTCCAGCCGGCGCGCCAGGGTCGTCAGCAGTTCGTCCCCGGCCTCGTGCCCGAGCGAGTCGTTGATCCGCTTGAAGTTGTCGATGTCGCAGAACAGCAGCGCGATCTGCGTGCGCTGCTCGCGGGTGAGCTCGGCGAGGACGTCGTTGACCCCCTTGCGGTTGAGCAGTCCGGTGAGCTCGTCGTGCGTGGCCTGGTGACGCAACCGGTCCTCGGTGGCGCGCTGCTCGGTGATGTCGCGCAGGATGACCTGGTAGGCGGGGCGCCCGCGCCACATGATGCGCACGGAGACCGACTCGACGAGCACGGTGCTGCCGTCGAGGGGGTGCATGGTCACTTCCGTCGGTTCCGTCCGCTCACCGTGCGCGTCCAGTGCGGCGATGCGTTCGCGCAGCGCGGGCAGCGCGGGGGCCGCGATGAAGTCGCTGATGGGACGGCCGAGGATGGCGGTGTCCGCCTCCGCTCCGACCAGGCGGACGGCCGCCGAGTTGACGTAGGTGACCACACCGTCCTGGTGCACGCAGATCGCCACCGGGGTCAGCTCGGTGAGCAGCCGGTAGCGCTCGGCGAGATCCGCGAGCGCGCGGCGGTCCTGGTGCGCCTCCGAGGTGTCGGTGACGGCACCGAGCAGTTCCTCCTCGCCGCCGCGCCAGGAGCGGCGGGCGCGGAAGCGCACCGCGCGCTCGCGCCCGTCGGGGGCCTGGAACGACTGCTCCAGCTCCAGGTCGCGCCAGACGGGGGCGGTGCGCGCGGACACGATCAGCGGGGCGGCGAGCTCCTGCAGTCGGGAACGCTGCTGCTCGAACGCGGTGCCGGGCATGGCGAGCAACCGCTCCAGCCCCGTGGAAGTCCAGCGCACCTCGTCCCGGGCGAAGTCGTACACCCACAGGACGGCGTCGTTGAGCGCGAGGGCCAGGTCCACGAATTCCCGGTCCGCAACGCCTCCGTCCAGCTCGTCACCTGCCGGGAGACGGTCGGCATCCCGAGGTTCAGACTGCATGGCCCCTCCGACCGCTCCGACCGATGAGCAAACCGGTGGTCACGCTGGGAACGACGACCTCCTACTCCATTCGGATCCGCCGACTCCCACCGTACTGGCACCCGGTGCCCGCTACCGGATGGCGGAACCCGGGGACGCCACCCGAAAAACACGTTGCGCGCAAGACAGCACCTTGGGCCTGCGTCCTTTTTGTGTGATCTTAATCCATTGCGGCGATACTCGTGGGATCGTGAACACATTTAGTGTCCGAACAGCGAATCTCCTCGTCACCGTCGGATGAAAGCGCGGACACAGCGGCACGATCGCACGCCCCGGCGCCACCTCCGCCTCGCGCCCCTCCCCGCTCACGTTCCGCGCCACGCACCTTCCCGCCTTCCACCGCGCAGCGGACGACGGAGGAGACATCCGATGACGAAGCAGCACTGCGACATCACCGGCATCGGCGCGGTCACCGGCTACGGCTGGGGAACCCCGGCGCTCTGGGACGGGCTGTGCAGCGGGGAGTCCGCCGCCCGTCCGCACACCGAACTGTCCGCGGATGGTCAGGACGACGTCTGGGCCGCGACCGTCACCGACGGCGGCGACCCGGCCGACGGCCGGGGACGCTTCCAGCGCGCCATGCGCGCCGCCGCCCGCGAGGCCGTCCAGGACGCGCGGCTCCGCGGCTGGCGTCCGACGGGCACCGTCGGCCTGCTGCACGCGGTCGTCCTCGGCGAGGTGGACCTGTGGAAGGACTTCTACCTCACGAGCAACGGCCGCCTGCCGGTGCGCGACTACCTCTCGCTCATGCCGTCGACGCCGATCTCCACGCTCATGCAGGAGCACGACTTCCACGGCCCCGCCATGAACGTCGGCGCCATGTGCGCCTCGGGCAACGCCGGGCTGCTCACCGCCAAGGCCTGGCTGGACGCCGGCATCGTCGACGACGTGCTGTTCCTCGCCAGCGACCTGTCGATCACCCCGGAGAACGTCGAGCACTTCCGGCGGCTGGGCGTGGCCATCACCGACACCGAACCGCTGCAGGCCTGCCGGCCCTTCCAGGAGGGGAGCCGGGGCTTCATCATGGGCGAGGCCTCCGTCGGCATGGTGCTCTCGCGCCGAGCGGCGAACCCGTACCTGCGCGTCCGGGGCGGGGCCATGACCCACGACGCCCACCACGTCACCTCGATCGACCCGAACCGCGCCGAGATCACACGCTGCTTCACCGAAGCCCTGGACAACGCCGCGGTCGACCCGAGCCGGGTGCGCTACCTCAACGCCCACGGTCCCGGAACGACGCAGTGCGACCGCACCGAGGCCGCGATCGCCGACGAACAGCTGCCGAACGCCGAGCTGTACTCGGTCAAACCCCTCGTGGGGCACTGCCAGGGCGCGGCCTCGGCGGTCGAGCTCGCGGCCTCCGCCCTCGGGCACGACCGCGGCCTCCTGCCGGCCCCGCGGCCCGTCGCCTCCGGGCACGAGCGCCTGCTGGCCGGTCCCACCGCGGCGCAGCCGGGGACGACGGTCAAATCCGCGATCGGCATGGGCGGGCACAACTCCGTGCTCGTGCTCGACACGCCCTGACCCGTTCACCGCTGGTCGCGGAACCACGGCGCACCGGATCCGCGCGTCCCCGCGGCGGGCCCTCCCCACCGGGCTCTCACCGCTCGGACCCGCCGAGCTGCGCGCGCAGGAACCGCACGGTGCGCTGCCAGGCCGATCCCGCGGAATCCGCGTGGTAGCTCGCGGGATTGCGGTCGTTGCAGAAGGCGTGCCCGGCCGGGTACAGGTGGATCTCCGGGTGCACCGGCGAGTCGCGCTCCACGTGCTCGCGCAGCTCGGCGATCGCCTCCCGGCTGATCGTGCGGTCGTGCTCGCCGAAGTGGCACAGCATCGGCGAGGTCAGCCCGGAGAAGTCCGTCTCCGCCACCGCCGGCAGACCGTAGAAGGGCACGGCGGCCCCGACGCGGTCGCCCTGCTGCGCGGCCAGCACGATGGCGAACTTGCCGCCCATGCAGAAGCCCACCACGCCGACGCGGGCGGACGTCGTCCGCGGGTGCGCCAGCAGGTGGTCCACCGCGCCCGACAGGTCCCGCGTGGCCTGCTCGACCGGGAGCTCCTGCATCATGCGCGCGGCTTCGGAGGGGTCGTGCGTGGTGCGCCCGCCGTAGAGGTCCGGAGCCAGCGCCACGAACCCCTCGCGCGCGAGGCGGTCGGTGATGTCGGCGATGTGGTCGGTCAGCCCCCACCACTCCTGGATGACGACCACACCGGGGCCGGGCGCCTCCGGCTCGGCGAGGTACCCGTGCGCGGTGCCCCCGTTGCTGGGGAAGCTGACGTTCTGCTGCGGCCGACTGCCCTCGGTCACCGTTGACCCTCCTCGCTTCGCGTTCGACGACCCCATCCTCCCGCCCGCGCCCCGCCGGGCCCCGGAGCGGGGCGCGGGCGGGATCAGCACGTGACCACCCGGTCGAGCACCGCCACCACCGCGTCCCGGTCCACCGCCGCCGCATCGGCGGCCAACCAGCCGCCGATGTCGCGGACGAACCGCGCCGGCGTCATCAGCTCCACGTCCCCCGGCGCGTCCTCCTCCGCGGTGACCTCGCCCTCGCGGTTCGGGTACAGCAGCGCGACACCCCGCACCTGGACGCCGGGCAGCAGGTCGGCGAAGGCGGCCATCCCGTCGGCGAGCGCCGTCGCACCCCCGCGGAACCGGTGGCCGTTGCGCCACACCGACCCGTCCGCGTCGATCGCGTAGTGCCCGGGCAGCCAGCTCTTCGGCTCGACGAGCACCAGGCGGCGGCCGCACAGCACCGCGTGCGGCACGTCGGCGAACACCGACCCCGGCCAGGCGAGCCCGTGGAAGATCCGCGCGCCCGGCATGCGGGTGAAGTACCGCTTGCACAGGTGCGCCGTGAGCACCTGGACGCGTCTGTCCTGCTGGTCCGGAGCCCCGAAGACCCGTTGGCCGCCGAGCCGGGCGTGGAAGTCCCGCTCCCCGCGGCGCGCGCGGAGGTACCGCCGCAGCATCACCACCACGGCAGCTCCGGCGGTGATCACCAGCGACAGCCAGGAACCCAGCAGCACCCCGCCCAGCCGCACGGTCGACCCGGTGAGCAGCAGCAGGCCCCAGGCGCCGAACATCGCCAGCACCGAGGCGCGGTCCGGGCCGGACGCGGGCACCAGCCGGACGCGATCGCGCGGGTCCACCCGGTTCCACCAGGGCAGGTCCTCCGGCCCGAGATCGGGCAGCCGCGGCTCGTGGCGCGGGTCCTCGCCGAAGGCGGAGCGCTTCCAGCGGGCCCCGCGCGGGAACGTGCGGGCATCGGGCGCGGAGGGCTCGTCAGAGCCGCGCGGGGCGGGGGGCGCCGCCCCGCCGCGGCTCCGGTCGTAGCGGGCGCGACTGGCCGGATCGCGCAAGGTGTCGTAGGCCTCGCGCAGCAGCCGGAAGGTCTTCTCGGTTCCGCCGACGTCCGGGTGCATGGTGCGCGCCAGCGAGCGGTACGCGGACTTGATCTCGGCTGCGCTCGCCTCCGGTGACACCCCGAGCAGCTCGTAGTAGTCGGTCCCGCGCACGTGCTCTGAGTACCTCCGTTCGGCCCGCTCGGCGCCGGTCCGCGCCCGCGACCAAGATCGCAGATCGCCGCGCGGGACGCGACGGACCCGGAGGAGTGAACCACGACCGCCCGGTGAGCTCCATCGAGGAACGCCCGTGATCGGAACGACCGTCCCGTGCGCCGACCGGAGCAGCTCGGCAACGACCGGGTGCAGTTGCCTCGCGAGGCGAGGGCGCGGGGGCTTTCACCCTCGTGCTCGGGATCATCGGCTTCCTGCTGGCCTGGATTCCCTTCATCGGCTTCTTCGGCTTCATCCTCGGCGTGCTCGCCACGTCCCTGGACGGGGTCGGCATTTATCGGGTGCACAAGGGCATCGCCACGAACCCGGTCGTCGCCTACGTCGTCGCCGGGCTCGGTGTGGCAGCTTTCATCGTGAGCCTCGTGGTCTTCGGCGGGTGATGAACTCCATCGATCAGGAGATGCAGCGCTCCGCCGATTCGGACGTGTCGCAGCAGCAGCCCGCAACGGGAGAGTTCGCCACCGCCAACTGCTCCGAGTTTTACTGATCCCGCGAACCACGCGGCGTCTCCGGGAGTGTTTCCACGTCAGCACCCCGGCGGTGCGCGTCGGGTTGCGCCGCACGGCTGGCACGTTCGGCGTCTACTCGCCCCGCCCGGCGGTCAGGTGATCAAGCACCACTTCACCTCGGAGATCACCGCCGAAGCCGCGAAGACGATCGCCGGAACGCCGCGGGAGAGACCGAACGTGTCGGATGCGCGGAGGACCAGCGGACCGCGGTGGAGCCTTGTGCGACGCCTGCCGCGACCAGTTCGATCCCGGCAGCTGAGCACGCCGTGTGGCTGCAGTACCCAGCTGTGATCACCGTGGAGGAGCGAAGGGCCGCGACAGTGCTCCAGGTGCGCGAACGACGTGCGGTCCTCCCCTCCGGTCAGCCCCTGAGCAGCTGCTCGGCTGCACCGGCACGAAAAAACCCGCTGACCGACCGGGTCAGCGGGCTCTTCTCACGGGCGGCCGAGGCGATCGATCGCCTCTCCCTTCCGGCCACCCGGTCAGCCGCGCGCACCCTCTGGAGCGCCTGGGCGGCGCGGCTCGTCCACGTCTGTTGTGCCTGCCGCTTCCGCGCCGCCGGAGCGCGGCCGGCGGAAGCCAGCTGCGGACATGCTACCAGCCGATGGCCACGCGCAAAGCGCGACGCGCCCGTTGCCCGCCCCCGCCGGCTCGACCCGCCTGTCTCGTTCTGTGCTGCCGGGCCGAGTCGCCGGTTCCACGCTGCCGGCTCGCGGCGACAGCACCGGCGCGGTCGGCCATCATGGCCGGTGTGGTGGCCGCGAGCGTCGTGCTGTGCGTCGATCCCGAGCTGCAGCTGTTCCTGTCCGCGCACCGCCGCGCCGGACGGGTGGTGGTGCCCAGCGACGGCACGGCCACCATCGCGCACCTGGCCGAGTCGGTGGGGGTCCCCGCCACCGAGCTCGGCGGCGTCCGGGTGGAGGGGTCCCGGGTGGATCCCACCCACCGCGCCGCCCCCGGTTCGCGGGTGGAGCTGCTGCCGGTGCCGCGCCCGTCCACCACGGCCGAGAGCTTCGTGCTGGACGTGCACCTGGGACGCCTGGCGCGGCGGTTGCGGCTGCTCGGCATCGACGCGTCCTACCGCAACGACGCCGCCGACGACGACCTCGTCGCGCGTTCCCGCGCCGAACACCGGGTCGTGCTCACGCAGGACCGGCGGCTGCTGTGCCGCCGCTCCGTGTGGGCCGGGGCCTACGTCTACGCCGCGCACCCGGACGAGCAGGTGCGGGACGTGCTCACCCGGTTCGCGCCGCCGCTGGCCCCGTGGACGCGGTGCACCGCCTGCAACGGGAAGCTCGCGCCGGTGCCCAAGCAGGAGGTCGCCGACCGGTTGCCGGCCGGGACGCGGCGCTGCTACGAGGCGTTCGCCCGGTGCCCGGAGTGCGGGCGGGTGTACTGGCGCGGCGCGCACGCGCGCCGCATCGACGCGTTCGTGGCCGAGGCCCGCGCGGTGCACCCGCGCGGAGGCGGAGGCCCCGTCCCCTCCCGCGAGCGGTGAACGCCCGGCCGCGGGCACCGGTCACCCGGCGGCCGCGTCGAGCACGGGCAGGTAGCCGCTCCCGTGGCCCTCGCTGTTGGGGTGGAACGACTCGCTGACCACCACCTCGGGGCCGTTGATCCACTCCTGCTCGCCGCACACGCCGTGGCCGTCGAACGTGCCGCGGACGTCGAGGTAGTCGAAACCGGCCCGCTGCGCGGCCTGCTCGATGACGCCGCTGAGCACATCCGCGCCCGCGTTGAGCCGCTCGCGCTTGTGCTCGGTGAAGCCGGGGATCGGGCACGCGCCCGGTTCGGTCAGCCGCGGGTAGCCGAGGACCAGGACGCGGGCGTTCGGCGCTTCCTCGGCGATGGCCCCGTAGGTCTCGTCGAGCGCGGCGGGCAGCTCGCCGCGCGCCCGCTGCTCGCCCTCGCTCACCCGCTCGTCGCAGGTCTCCTCGCTGCCGAGCAGGCACGCCGTGACGATCTCGCCGAAACCGATGTCGTTGCCGCCGACGGAGACCGTGACCAGGGTCGTCGCCTCGTCCAGCGCGGACAGCTGCGCGCCGGTGACGTCGTCGGTGGTCGCACCGCCGCAGGCGACGAAGTCGAACTCGGCGGGATCGTGCTGCTGCGCCCAGAGCTCCGGATAGGCCAGCGGCCCGCGCTTGCAGTCGCCGCTGTCCGGGTCGTACTCACCCGTGCCCACTCCGGAGGCGTAGGAATCCCCGAGCGCCGCGTAGTGCACCACCGGTTCCGCCGCGGCCGCCCCGGCGGAGCCCGCCGCTCCCAGAGCGACGGCGAACCCGCAGGCCAGCGCGCGGAACCACCGCGATTCGCACCGCACGTCATGCCCCCTCGTCCTCGCGCGTCCGCCCTCGCCGCGGACGATCACGGCCGCGATTCAACCCGGCATTCAAGGCACAACGGGCTCCCTGGCGTGAATTCGCCGCGCACGCCCCTCGACCGGAAGAATCCGCGCTCGGCGACCGGCCCGTCCGCGCGACGCCCTGGCGGCCGGCGCGGCGCACCAGCACCGCGGACCGGCACCGCCCGGTCCGGTCGGGAACCGGTGGCCGGGAACCGGTGTCGGGGGAACGGCGGAAATCCCGGAGGCACCGTTCCGCACCCCGCGGTCGGAATCGCAGCATTCCGGAACAACGCGGGGCGGAACCACCGCGCCACCGCGCGCGGGAATCGGCTCCGCTGCGGAAACGGATCGATAACGTTCGCGGCGCGCGCGCAGCGCACGCCGGTGCAGCGGGCGCGTTGCGCCCTCCCGGTGTGGTGGTGTTCGGTGCGGGATGACAACATCCCGTGGTCGAACTGCTCATACCCGATACCGGGCGGGTTCCACAGAAACAGGGAGGGCGGAAATCCCGTGCAAGTCCTGTGGGGAATCGGCGGCATTCTCGTGGTGCTGCTGCTCGCGGTCGCACTGTCCACCAACAGACGCGCGATCCGGCCGCGCACGGTCCTGGGCGCGCTGGCCATTCAGATCGTCTTCGCCGTCATCGTGCTGCGCTGGGACGTGGGCAAGCAGGTGCTCGCGACCGTGGCCGACGGCTTTCGCCAGGTCATCAACTCGACCCGGGAGGGCATCGACTTCCTCCTCGGGCCGGTCATGCCCGAGGATCCCAGCGAGACGGTCGTGGCCTTCCAGGTGCTGCCCGTCATCATCTTCGTCGCCTCGCTGAGCGCGATCCTGTACCACTGGAACATCCTGCAGTGGGTCGTGCGCATCATCGGCGGCGGGCTGCAGAAGGTGCTCGGGACGACGCGCGCGGAATCGCTCAACGCCACCGCCAACATCTTCCTCGGGCAGACCGAAGCCCCCCTGGTCATCCGGCCGTTCCTGGGCCGGATGACGCGTTCGGAGTTCTTCGCCGTGATGGTGGGCGGGCTGTCCACTGTAGCCGGAACGGTGATGGTGGGCTACGCCCTGCTCGGCGCGCGCCTGGAGCACCTCATCGCCGCCAGTTTCATGGCCGCACCGGCGGGCCTGCTCATGGCCAAGATCATCATGCCGGAGACGGAGAAACCGCGCAGCGACCGCGTGCTCGAAAAGCACGGCGGCAACGGCTCCGACGGCGCGGAGTCCGGCTCCGACGGGGCGGGAGGGAACACCTCCGAGGGGTCCGAATCGGACGGCTCCGAACCGGACGAGGAGTCGCAGGGCTCCCCGGGGGCCGACCGGCAACCCGGCGAGGACACCGGGGCCGAGCAGAAACCGCGCAACGTCATCGACGCGGCCGCGGCCGGCGCCCTCGACGGGCTGCGGCTGGCGCTGAACGTCGGCGCGATGCTGTTCGTGTTCGTCTCCCTCGTGGCGCTGATGAACCTCATCCTCGGCGGCATCGGCGGGTGGTTCGGCGCACCGGACCTCACCCTGGAGCAGATCCTCGGCTACATCTTCGCGCCGGTGATGAGCGCGATCGGCGTGCCGTGGGACGAGGCGATCGCCGCGGGCGGCTTCCTCGGGCAGAAGATCGTGCTCAACGAGTTCGTGGCGTTCGCCGACTTCGGACCGCAGATCGACCAGTTCAGCGAGAAGAGCGCCACGATCATCACCTTCGCCCTCACCGGATTCGCCAACGTCGGCTCGCTGGGCATCCTGCTGGGCGGACTCGGCGGGCTCGTCCCCCAGCGGCGCAGCTGGATCGCCCAGTACGGGATCCGCGCGATCCTCGGCGGAACGCTGGCGAACCTCCTCAGCGCCGCGATCGCCGGCATCCTGGTGTAGCTCCGCACCAGGAGCGCGGAGGACGCGGAGACTCCGCGGACGGGCCGTTGCGGGCGGGTGGAGGGGTGGAGGGACCTCCACCTCCCTCCACCCCTCCACTCACCTCATCGGACGCTCCCCCGATCGGCCACGTGCTGTACCCGCCCGCTGACGAACCGCTATTCTTGCGCACGCCGCGCACACCGCGCAGGCGACCGAACAGCTCGAGGCGAGGAGGGACTTTCGTGGAACAGGTGGTTTTGCTCGATGACGCCGGAGCGGCCATCGGCGTCGAGGACAAGGCGACCGTCCACCACCAGGAGACGCCGCTGCACCTCGCCTTCTCGTGCTACGTGTTCAACGAGCGCGGCGAATTCCTGCTCACCCGGCGAGCGGACCACAAGCTCACGTGGCCCGGCGTGTGGACCAACAGCTGCTGCGGCCACCCCTCCCCCGCGGAACCCGTGCCGGAAGCGATCGAACGGCGCCTCGGCGACGAGCTGGGCCTGGCCGTTTCCGCTCCGAACGTCGTGCTCAGCGAGTTCCGCTACCGCGCTGTGATGGACAACGGCCTCGTGGAGAACGAGATCTGCCCGGTGTACGTGGCGCGCGCGCACGAGGATCCGCAGCCGAACCCCGAGGAGGTCGCCGAGGTCCGCTGGGTGGACTGGAAGGAGTTCACCGCCGACGTGCTCGCCGGCCGCACCGCGGTCTCCCCCTGGTGCGTGCAGCAGGTGCAGCAGCTCGTGGAGCTCGGTCCCGAACCCGCCCAGTGGCCGAACGACTCCGAGGGCAAACTGCCCGCCGCGGCGCGCTGCCCGGTGTGACCCCGAGCAGCGGCGGCTCCGGGCTCAGCGCTGGCCGTACGTCGTCAGGCGCTGGGTCACGCGGGCCATCTCGTCCGAGCTGAGCAGCTGCGGTTCACCGACCTGGCGGGCGGTGAGCCACACCTGGCAGAGCCACTCGAGCTGGCGAGCGCGGTTGTAGGCGCTGCGCAGGGTGGAACCGAGGGTGATCGTGCCGTGGTTGCGCAGGACGCAGCCGGCCGAGCCGCTCAGCGCCCGCGACATCGCATCGGCCAGCTCGGCCGAACCGTAGGTGGCGTAGTCGGCCACCCGCACGGTTCCGCCGAACTCGGCGAGCTGGTAGTGCACCGCCGGGACCTCGTCCCGCACGAGCGACAGCGCCGTGGCGTACAGCGAGTGCGTGTGCACCACGGCACCGGCCTCGTGCCGCGCGTAGGCGGTGAGGTGCATGGGCAGCTCCGACGTGGGCTTCATCCGGCCGTCGACCACGTTGCCGTCGAAGTCGACCAGCGGGATGTCCTCGACGGTGAGCTCGTCGTAGTCCACACCGGAGGGAGTCACCGCGACGAGATCGCCGCACCGGATGGAGACGTTGCCGGACGTGCCCACCACGAGGCCGTCCGCGGTCATCCGGCGGCAGATCGCGATGACCTCCGCGCGCTGCTCAGTCCAACCGGAGCTGCCCGACACCTGGTCCTCCTCGGTCCTACGCAGGGTGCGACTCCGCTTCGTAGGCGCTGATCGCGGCGACCTTGCTCGCCGAGGCCGACGCCTCGTCGAAGCGGTGGTCCAGCCATTCCGCGGCGAGCTTACGCGCCAGTTCCCGGCCGATCACCCGCTGCCCGAAGCACAGCACCTGCGCGTCGTTGCTCAGCACGGCGCGCTCCACGGAGTAGCTGTCGTGGGCCGTCACCGCGCGGATGCCGGGGACCTTGTTCGCGCTGATGGCCACGCCCAGGCCCGTGCCGCACACGAGCAGCGCGCGGTCCGCCCCGCCCTCGGCCACCACGCGCGCGGCGTTCACCGCCACGTGCGGGTAGGCCGTGTGCTCGTCCGAACCGACGCCGACGTCGGTGACCTCGGCGACGCGCGGGTCGGCGCGCAGGTCCTCGCGCAGCACGTCCTTGTAGTCCATGCCCGCGTCGTCCGAGCCGACGACGATGCGCCACGTTCCAGCACTCATCACTTCGCACCTTTCGTTCGAGATCACCGGTTCACGCAACCGGATCGGATTCGCGCAGCACCGCGCCCACGCGGGTCACCACCATCGCCAACGAGGTGGCGCCCGGGTCCGGTGTTCCACGGCTGCGCTCGGCCAGCGGGCGGGCCCGCCCGGTCTTCGGCACCAGCTCCGCGGTCGCTTCGGCCGCCCGCGCGGCGGTCTCGGCCGCGCTGCTCCACAGCGCGCACGGATCCGCGGCGGACTCGTCCGAGCGCAGGCTCTCGACGAACGGCAGGAGGGCGTCGAGCAGGGTCTTGTCCCCCGGCTCGGCACCTCCCAACCGGCGCACCGCGTCCGCGGCCGCGCCGGCCGCCGCACCCAGGTCGGCCGCGGTGACCGCGCGGTCGTCCGGGAGGTTCTCCCCGAAGGACGCCAGGGCCGCTCCCCACAGGGCTCCGGACGTGCCGCCGGCTCGTCCGGCCCACGCGTCGCCCGCGGCCGCGAGCACGTCGGCCGGACCGGCTCCCCGCCCGGCGGTCTCCGCAGCGGCCTCCGCAGCGGCTGCGCTGCCCCGCGACATCCCGCGGCCGTGATCGCCGTCCCCGGCGATCGCGTCGAGCTCGCCGAGCCGGTCGGACTCCCGGTCGAGCTCCTCGGCCACCCCGCGCAGCGCGCGCACCACCTGCTGCGCGGTGCGCTGGCCGTCCGGCCCCGCCGCGCGGGCCGGCGCGGCGGTCTCGACGGTCTCCGGGGCGTCGAGCTCCTCCGCGGCGTCCAGGTCGGCGGGCGCGATGCTGCCCTTGCGGTAGGCCGGGGTGTCCACCGGCGCGTGCCAGAGGCGCTCCAGCTCCTCGTCCAGCCAGGTGAGCGTGAGCGAGCACCCGGCCATGTCCAGGCTCGTCACGAGTTCGCCGACCTCGGGCGCGACCACCTCGACACCGGCCTCGTCGAGCAGCCGCGCGACCGTGCGCCACACGACGAACAGCTCCTCGTACTTCGTCGCGCCGAGACCGTTGAGGATCGCGGCCGCGCGCGGGCGAGTGCCGTCGGCCGGCACCGGGGCCTCCTCGAGCAGCCCGTCGACGAGGACCTTCGCCAGCTCGGCGGCCGAGGGCATGTCGGTCTCGGACACCCCCGGCTCGCCGTGGATGCCCAGACCCAGTCCCATGCGCCCGGCGGGGACCTCGAACAGCGGCGCGTCCTGCCCCGGCAGGGTGCAGCCGTCGAAGGCCACGCCGAGGCTGCGGGTGCGCGCGTTGGCGTGCCTGCCCGCGCGCATGACCTCGTCGAAGGAGTAGCCCTCCTCGGCGGCGGCCGAGGCGATCTTGAACACGACGAAGTCGCCGACCACGCCGCGGCGCCGCTCGGCCTCGCCGGCGGGTGCGCTGGCGACGTCGTCGGTGACGACGAGGTTCTCCGCGCGGATCCCCTCCCGGCCGAGCCGTTCCGCGGCCAGCCCGAAGTTCATGTTGTCCCCGGCGTAGTTGCCGAAGGAGAAGATGACACCGCCCCCGCTGTCGACCGCGCGGCCGACCGAGTGGGCGTCCTCGGCCGAGGGGGCGGTGAAGATGTTGCCGATCACCGCGCCGTCGGCGAAACCGGGTCCGACCACGCCGCAGAACGCCGGGTAGTGCCCGGATCCACCGCCGGTGACCACGGCGACCTTGCCCCGGCGGCCGCGCCGCGCGCGCACCACACCGCCGGGGACCTGGCGCACGTAGTGCGGGTTCGCGGCGACGAAACCAGCGGTCATGTCCTCTGCGAACGACGAGGGATCGTCATGCAGGCGAGTCATTCGCGTTCTCCTTCGCCAGCCGAACGCGCCCGCGCTGTCGACGAGCGGGCGGCTCGGATCGTTGTCGGTGCGGTGGTGGTTGCGGAACCTTCTGCTACACGGGAGTCCCCAGGCACGTGCTGGGAGCTGCGGCCTGCCACAGCGGCCGAGCGCGCTCCAGGCTCGCCAGGTACTCGCGGTAGCCCCGCTCGTAGAACTCGGCGGCCTCGGGGTTCGGTGCGATCTCGTGCCGCGCCGCGGCCCACTCCTGCCGGTCGATCGGCTCGCCGAGGGCTTCCCACGCGGCCAGCGCCGCACCCCGCGCCCCGACGCCTTCCTCGTCCGGCACGTGCAGCGGCTGGCCCAGCACGTCGGCGAAGATCTGGCTCCAGCCGCTCGACCGCGCCCCGCCGCCGCAGGCGGAGACGGTGCCGTGCAGACCGGCGGACTCCAGGTTGTGCCGCGCGGCGTAGGCCACGGCCTCGCAGATCGCCCGCACGAGATCAGCCGGTGTCGTGTCCAGCGACAGACCGGTGAACTGCCCGCGGGCGTGCGGCTCCACGAAGGGCGCGCGCTCACCGGAGGTCGACAGGAACGACAGGGCCGAGACCCCGCCCGCCCCGGGCGAGCTCGCCGCCAGCATCTCGTCCAGGCGGTCCACGGTGGAGTTGACCGTGCGCAGCACCCAGTCGAGGTTGGCCGTGCCGACCATCGCGGGCATCACCCGCAGGTACTGCGCGGGCCACGGCGTCGCCAGGTACATGCCGGCGGGCTCGCCGCGCGGATCGATGACGACCTCGTCGCGCAGCACCTGGCAACCGAGAGTGGTGCCGATGACCAGCGTTCCGTCGCCGAAACCGCTGATCCCGGCACCGAACGCGCAGGCGGGCAGGTCGAACGGTCCGGCCGAGACGGGCAGGCCCGCCGGCAGGGCGAGCAGCCGCGCGGTCTCGGCGTTGAGCGCGTGCAGCGTGCCGGCGGGCGCGGGGTCGGCGAGCAGGTGGCGGTACTGCTCGATCCCGCAGGCGGCCAGGGCCTGGTCCGAGTAGGTGCGCGCGGCCACGTCGAGGAACGGCATCGACGCGTCGGAGGCGTCGACCGTGACGGACCCGGTGAACCGCTGCACGATCGCGTCCACGCAGTAGCCGGCCACGGCCGCGCGGTCGAGCCGCTCCGGTTCGGTCTCGGCCAGGTGCGCCAGCAGCGGACCGTGGGCCCCGGGGAACATGCCCGAGCCGGTGCGGGCGAACACCTGCTGCGTGACGCCGGAGGCGTGCCAGTGGTCGAGCACGTCGGCGGCGCGGCCGTCCATCCACGAGATCGCAGGTCCGACGGCCTCGCCGTCGCGGTCGCGCAACCACAGGCCGTCCCCCTGCCCCGTCAGGGCGAGCGCCTCCACGGTCTCGCCGATCTCGGCCGCCGCGGTGCTGACCTCGCGGACGACGTCGACGACCGAGCGCACGACCTCGTCGAGGTCCTGCTCGACCCGCCCACCGGACAACCGGTGCACCGTGCTGCGCACGCTGCGCGTCACCCGCGCGTAGCCGTCTCTGCCCAGCAGGGACGCCTTGGTCACCGACGTCCCCACGTCCACCCCGATGATCATGCCCGCTCGTCCCCGATCCGCTCGAGGACCCCGGGGTTGGCCACGAACCGCGGCCGCTGCCCCTGCACGAAGCGGGCCACGTCGGCGGCGACGATCTCGGCGGCGCGGTGCGCCGTCTGCCGCGTGGCCCCGGCGAGGTGGGGGGTGGTGATCACGTTCGGCGCGTCGAACAGCGGCCACTCGCGCGGAGGCGGTTCGATGTCGTAGACGTCCACGGCCAGCGCCCCCAGGTGCCCGGACCGCAGCATCTCCGGCAGCGGCGCGTAGTCGAGCAGCCCGCCCCGCGCGGAGTTGACCAGCACCGCCCCCTCCGGCAGCAGCTCGAGGTTGTCCGCGTTGAGCAGGTGCTCCGTCTCCGGGGTCAGCCGCGCGTGCAGGCTCACCACGGAACTGCTGCGCAGCAGCGTTTCCAGGGAGACCGCCCGCACGCCGTCGGCGGCCGCGTCCGCGTCGCTGACGAACGGGTCGTGCACGAGGACCTCGGCGTCGAAGGCGCGCAGCGCCCGCGCCACGATCCGCCCGATCGCACCGTAGCCGACCAGGCCGACGGTGCTGCCGGCCAGCTCGATGCCCGCGTTGTCGTAGGCGTAGTAGTCGCCGCGCCAGTTGCCGGCCTTGAGCTCGGCGTCGGAGCGCGGGATGTGCCGCAGCGCGGCCAGGATCATGCCGACGGCGAACTCGGCTGCGGCCGCCGCGTTGCGCCCGGGGGCGTAGCTGACGACCACGCCGCGTTCGGTCGCGGTGTCCAGGTCGACGTTCACGGGACCACCGCGGCAGACCCCGAGGAACTTCAGCTGCGGGCACGCCCGCAGCACCTCCCCGGTGAAGGGCGCCATCTGGGTCGCGACGACCTCGACGCCCTCCAGCGCGCCGAGCAGCTGCTGCTCGGTCCCGCTGGCCTCGGACACGTTGCCGACGGGGCCGAACGGTTCGACCGGCCAGGGCAGCTGCAGCTCGCGACCGGGCGGGGCCTGCTGGCCGAGCTCCCGCTCGATCGCGTCGAGGAACACCCCCGGGGACACGAAGTGGTCGCCCGCGGCGAGAAGTTCACTCATGCCGACTCCTTCGTCTCGTACGTGCCGCCGCGCCCGGGTGCGGTCAGCCGCGGGTGGGCTGCGCCAGCGCCCCCACCAGGTAGTGCCGCACCTCGTCGAGCGAGCCCGCGGTGTAGGCGGACCCGGCCAGCGCGTCCTCCGCCGGCGGGTAGTCCCGGTTGGGGTGGGCCACCACGGTCATCCCGGCCGCGGCCGCCGCGCGCAGGCCGTTGCTGGAATCCTCCACCGCCAGGCACCGCTCGGGAAACCCGCCCAGCCGTTCGGCGGCAGCCAGGTACACGTCGGGGTTCGGCTTGCCGCGCGCCACCTCCGCGCTGGAGACGGTGGCGCTGAAGCACTCCTCGAGCCCGTTGCGCACCAGGACCGCGTCGATGAGCCGCCGCGGCGCCGAGGAGGCCAGGGCGATGGGCGCGACCTCGGACACCTCGGCGACCATGCGGGCCGCTCCGGCGAGCGGCTCGACCTCCCCGCCGTCGAGCGCGGCGATCATGTCGTCGACGACCGCGCGCTCGGTGTCGACCGGGCTGTCGCCGGCGCCGCTGAACTCGGTCAGGAACGCCGCCCACTCGGGCGCGCTCATCCCCTGCACCTGGCGGGTCTGCTCGGCGGTCCACTCCTTGCCGCGCGCAGCGGCGAACCGCGCCCACATGCGCTCCCAGAGGTGTTCGCTCTCCACGAGCACGCCGTCCATGTCGAACACCACGGCGCGGAACTCCTCCGCCGTCCCCGCGAGCCGACCGGCCTCCGCCGCGCCCTCGACCCCCCGGTCCGGTTGGGCCATGCCGTCCCTCCACATCACGTCGATGCCAGAAAATTAACATGTTCTTGTTTATTAGTCACTACCTTCCTGATAATTCATGGGATGCGACGACGCGCCGACGTGCCCGCACGTGGACGACCACGACGTGCGAGAGAAGATGAAAGCATGAGCTCCGGACCGAAGAAGCAGTCACCGCGCCTCGCCCGCCAGCAGCGCATCGTCGACCACGTGCTGGGGCAGGGGTTCGCCAGCGCGACCGAGCTCTCGACGCTGACCGGCGTCAGCCTGATGACCGTGCACCGCGACATCGACGACCTGGTCACGCGCGGACTGCTGCGCAAGTACCACGGCGGCGTGTCGGCCCAGCCCTCCACGGTGTTCGAGAGCAGCTCCGACTTCCGCCTGCACACGCGCACGCGGGAGAAGGAGGCCCTGGCCGGGGAGGCGATCAGGTTCGTCAGCCCCGGCATGTCGGTGCTGCTGGACGACTCCACGACCGCGCTGGCGCTCGCGCGGCTGCTGCCCGACGTCGGCCCGCTCACCGTGGTCAGCAACTACCGCCAAGTGGCGGAGACGCTGCGGCAGGAGCCCGACATCCGGCTCATCGGGCTCGGCGGGGAGTACTCCCGCACGCACGACTCCTACCTGGGGCTGCCCTGCAAGGAGATGGTCAACACGTTCTCGGTGGACATCGCCTTCCAGTCCACCTCGGGGATGAACGGGCAGATGACCTTCCACCAGGAGCAGGAGGTCGTGCTGATCAAGCGCGCCATGCTCGACGCGGCCGAGAGGACCGTGCTCATGATGGACGCCAGCAAGGTGGGCCGGGCCGCGCTGCACCAGCTGGCCCCCGTCGGCCGCTTCGACCACATCCTGCTCAGCGGGGAGGTCGACGAGGAGCTGATCGCCGGCATGCGCGAGCTGACCGACGTGCGCCACGCCCGGTCGCGAACTGACTCTCACTGATTTTGCGAATATTAACTGCTGTGGTGATAGACCACTGCCCGGATCGGCGACGTCCGCCTCCTCTCCGCGGCGGGCTCAGCTCCGGCCGCCCGCACCGGTGTTGTCGATCAGCACGGTCGTCCGCACCGGCCGCGTCCCGCCGGGAGCCTCCGGCGCGCTGTTGACCACGTCGACGAACCGCCCGTCGGCGGTGCGCCGCTGGTAGCGCAACACCAGCTCCGCCGCGCCTGGGCGCAGGCCGCGCACCACGGCGCGGCCCGCGCGCATCTCGACGCTGGCCACCGACGCCGGGGACACCTCGGCCACGACCCGGTTCGCCGGGTGCTCCAGCGGCATCGCCGCGCCGGAGGCCGCCCGCACCTCCACCCCCACGGTGGCGCCGCCCCCGCCGGGCTCGACCACCGCGGTGTCCGCGCCCAGCGCGAACGGCGC
The DNA here is from genome assembly GCF_054782015.1 of Salinifilum aidingensis. Lineage (NCBI taxonomy): Bacteria > Bacillati > Actinomycetota > Actinomycetes > Pseudonocardiales > Pseudonocardiaceae > Salinifilum > Salinifilum aidingensis. The sequence continues at coordinate 82,751 of NZ_BAAGTH010000019.1, forward strand.
GACACCGGACGGCAGCGGCTCGTCCGAGGTGGACTGGTGGATCGCCAGCCGCGCTCGGTCCGGATCGAGGCTCATCCGCTCGGTGTACAGGCGCCGCTCGGAGTCCATGTCCGGCCGCCCGTGGTGGAGGTAGAACAACTCGGTGCCGTCGGGGCTCGCGCTGATGCTGCCGTGGCCGGTGGAGAACATGCCCATGTCCGGATCGGTGCGCAGCACGGGGTTGTCCGGACTCTTGCGCCACGGGCCCAGCGGGTGCTCGGCGACGGCGTAGCCGACGCCGTAGTGCGGGCCCGCGTAGCTGTTGGCCGAGTAGGTCAGGAAGTACAGCGGCCGGCCCTCGCGCGTGCGCGCCTTGACCACGCTCGGGCCTTCCTCCCACCGGCGGTCCTTCTTCTCCCCGCCGCTGTCGGCGTAGTCGTGGACGTGGGCGTTCTCCCAGGCCTGCTCGTCGCCGCCGTAGTCGAGGACCGGGGTGAAGCCGTCCTTGCGGACGGGGTCGCCCGGCGCGCCGTTGGCGTCGCGGTAGGCGTCGGCGATCCGCGGCGGCGTGGTGCCGGTGGGGTCGTTCCAGAAGGCGGGGTCGAGCTCGACCGCGTAGATGCCCGCTTCCTCGACGTACTTGCCGAGGTCGTGGTCCCAGACCCAGTTGCGGTAGGCGTTGCGCGAGAAGTACAGGTAGATGCGCCCGTCGTCGAACAGCAGGGTCGGGTCGATCGTGGGCACGTAGGTGCCCAGCGGGGCCGTCCGGCCCTCCTCGAGGGTCTCGGGCGGCTTGCGCTCGGGTTCGTCCATGATGAGGTTGACGTCGTGGTAGTCCGGGTCGTACGGGCGGTAGTCCAGCGGCCCGTCGCCCAGCGGTCGGAACGGTCCCGCCGGGGAATCCGCCACGGCCACGCCGAGCTTGCTCGGTTCCTCGAAGTCCGCGTACCGGAAGTGCTCGGCCGCGAGGTCGCGGCGCAGCCGGGCGGAGTAGAACAGGAAGTACTTGCCCGTCCCCGTGTTGTGGTAGACCTCCGGCGCCCAGAACCAGTCGCGGCCCCACTGCTGCGCGTCCGCCGGCAGGGCCCCGCCGGGCAGCCGCTGCCACGTCGCCATGTCCGGCGAGCGGTGGACGGCGAAGTGGTGGCCGGGGTCGGCTCCCGTCGTGGAGTAGGCGTAGTAGTAGCCGCTGGCGGGATCGTGCAGCACGAACGGATCGGCCCCCGGGGTCTCCCCGGCGTTGTGGTAGGTCGCGTTCGAGTCCCCGGTCATCGCCGCGCTCACCAGCACCAGTGGAAGCACCAGGGCGAGCATCCGCACCACCCCGGCCGGACGGCTCCCGGCGCGGTCGCCGCGCCGCTCGGCCCCACCCTCCCCTGCGCGCGCGGAGCGCGCACGCCCGCGCCGCGGCAGTCGGTGCCGAGCCGCTCGCAGCACCGCTCGCCCGCCCCGGCGGACAACCGCTCGCCTCCGGTCCGCTGCACACACCGCGCGTGATTGTTCCGCACCGATCGTGACGCCCCGTGCACGACGCGCGCAGCACCCGGACTGCGACGCGGACGAGTGAACACCTGCGTGTCGGTGCGGGGAGCGGACCTGGCAGGCTTTCGGTATGGCGTCCGAGTCGTTTCCCCGTCACAGCGCGCGGACCCAAGGCTTCACGCTGGGAGCCCCGCGCACCAGCACGGTCTGCCCCGCCGCGGACCTCGTGGTCTTCCTGCGCTCGCACGGCCCCACCGATCGGAGCAATGCGCTGTGGGCCCTGGACCTGGACACCGGCGCGGAACGGGTCCTCGCCGACCCGGCGGCGCTGCAGGGGGACGACGAACCCACCGAGGCCGAGAAGGCGCGGCGGGAGCGCGCACGCGAACGGGCCACCGGAATCACCGGCTACGCCACCGATTCCCGCGGCGGCCTCGCCGTGTTCGCCCTCTCCGGCGACGTCTTCGCCACGCAGCTGCCGAGCGGGAGCACCCGTCCGGTCGTGCGTTCGACCGACGCGGCCGACCCGCGTCCGTCCCCGGACGGGAGCCGCCTCGCCTACCTCAGCGGCGGACGCCTGCACGTGGCCACAGTGGACGGATCGGTCGACCGCGCGCTCTCCCCCGCCGAGGACGCGGCGACGTGGGGCTACGCGGAGTTCATCGCGGCCGAGGAGATGCGCCGCTCCCGCGGGTACTGGTGGTCCCCGGACGGCGAGGCGATCCTCGCCACCCGCGTGGACGAGACCCCGGTGGACCAGTGGTACCTGGCCGACCCGACCGAACCGGCCGCACCGCCCCGCGAAGTGCGCTACCCGGCCGCGGGCACGGCCAACGCCGACGTGCGCGCCGCGGTGCTGTGGCTGGACGGACGGCACGTCGACGTCCGCTGGGACCGGGTGAACTTCCCGTACCTGGTCGCCGCGCACTGGTCCCCGCACGGCCCCCCGCTGCTGGCGGTGCAGACGCGCGACCAGCGCACCCAGCTCGTGCTCGCCCTCGACCCGCACACCGGGCAGACCCGCGAAATCCACCGGGACACGGACGAGCACTGGGTCGAGATCAAGATCGGTTGGCCCGCGTGGACCCCCGACGGCCGGCTCGTGCGCATCGCCGCCGACGGTGACTGCTACCGCCTCGTGGTCGGCGACGAGGCCTGGACCGCGGCACCACTGCAGGTGCACCGCATCATCGACGTGGACGAGGACGTGCTCGTCGCCGGATCCGAGGACGACCCGGCCGAAGTGCACCTGTACCGGGTCACCGCCGACGGCCCGGAACGGCTCACCCGCGAGCCGGGGGTGCACGGCGGCACGCGGGCCGGTGACGTCACCGTCATCGCGCGCAGCGGCATCGACGCGCCGCGCACCACCACGACCGCGTACCGCGGCGCAGCGGAGGTGGCCACGCTGGCCAACCACGCCGACGCCCCGCGGATGGACCTGCGGGTGAACCTGCTGCGGCTCGGTGCGCGGGACCTGCGCAGCGCACTGCTGCTGCCGAGCGGGCAGGACCGCGCCGAGGGGCCGCTGCCCGTGCTGGTCGACCCCTACGGCGGCCCGCAGGCGCAACGGGTGCTGGCCCAGCAGCAGGGCTACTTCACCTCGCAGTGGTTCGCCGACCAGGGGTTCGCGGTGCTCGTCACCGACGGGCGCGGCACGGGCGGGCGCGGCCCCGCGTGGGACCGCGCCGTCTCCGGCGACCTCGCCGGCCCGCCGCTGCAGGACCAGGTCGACGCGCTGCACGCGGCGGCCGAGCAGCACCCCGAGCTCGACCTGGCGCGCGTGGCCGTCCGCGGCTGGTCGTTCGGCGGCTACCTCGCCGCGCTCGGCGTGCTGCGGCGGCCGGACGTGTTCCACGCGGCGGTGATCGGGGCCGGCGTGGCCGACTGGTGCCTCTACGACACGCACTACACCGAGCGCTACCTCGGCGACCCGCGGGAGCACCCGGAGGTGTACGAGGCGAACTCGCTGCTGCGGGAGGCCGGCGAGCTCACCCGGCCGACGCTGATCGTGCACGGCACGGTCGACGACAACGTGGCCTTCGCGCACGCGCTGCGCCTGTCGCGCGCGCTGACGGCGGCGGCGCGTCCGCACGCCCTGCTGCCGCTGCCCGGGGTGACGCACATGCCGACCGACGAGTCCACCCTGGAGCAGCTGCTGCTCATGCAGGTGGACTTCCTGCACCGGTCGCTGGGGCCGGGCTGAGCACCAAGACGTCTTTGGTGGGTCATCGGACGACTGCGTTGCGGAGTAGCTGCAAGCTCCTCATCTCGACACGGCAGCTCCCAGCTGCTCCGACCGCCCACCCCGCATGGGAACCGGGCAGCAACAAACCTCCAACGAAGTCCCGTCGGCCCGAGTCAGAGGATCTCCAGCGGCACCGGCCCGGCCGGTGCGGGGAAGGCCTCGTCGAGCTCGGCCACGTCCGCTGTGGACAGTTCGATCCCCAGCGCGCGCACGTTCTCGGCCACGTGCTCCGGCGTCGCCGCCTTGGGGATGGCGCACACCCCGTCGCCGGAAAGCACCCAGGCCAGGGCGATCTGGGCCGGAGAGGCCCCGTGCCGCTCGGCGACGCGCTGCAGCGCCGCGGATCCGAGCACGCGTCCCTGCTCGATCGGCGAGTACGCCATGACCGGCAGGGAGTGCTCGCGGCACCACGGCAGCAGGTCGTGCTCGATGCCGCGGCGCGTGAGGTTGTACAGCACCTGGTTCGCGGCCACCTGGCGGCCCAGCTCGTGCTGCCACAGCTCCGCCACGTCGTCGGGGTCGAAGTTGCTCACCCCGAACGCGCGGATCTTGCCGTCGGCGCGGAGCTGGTCGAACGCCTCCAGCGTCTCCTGCAGCGGCGTGCCGCCGCGCCAGTGCAGCAGGTACAGGTCGATCCGGTCGGTGCCGAGCCGCCGCAGGCTGCGCTCGCAGGCCTCGACGGTGCCCTTCGCCGTGGCGTTGTGCGGGTAGACCTTGCTGACCACGAACGCCTCGTCCCGGCGGCCGTCCAGGGCGGTGCCGAGGACTTCCTCGGCACCGCCGTTGCCGTACATCTCCGCGGTGTCGATCAGCCGCAGCCCGAGGTCCAGGCCGTGCCGCAGCGCCGCCACCTCGTCCGAGCGGCGCGCCGCGCGCTCGCCCATGCCCCACGTGCCCTGCCCGAGCGCGGGAAGACCGCCATCACCCAGCACGCGCACCGTTGCCACCTCCGTCACCGGCTCTTGCTGCTCTCCCGCACGCGGACGGACAGCCGCACCGGGCTGCCGACGAAGCCGAACCGCTCGCGGAAGCTGCGTTCCAGGAACCGACGGTAACCCGGTTCCAACCGCCCCGTGCTGAACACCACCACGGTCGGCGGCTGCGCCTGCGCCTGCGTGGCGAACAGGATCTTCGGCTGCTTGCCACCGCGCACCGGCGGCGGCTTCGCCGCCACGAGCTCGCTGATCCAGGCGTTGAGCTGGCCGGTGGACACGCGCTGGTCCCACGACTCCAGCGCGCGGCGCAGCGTCGGCGCCATCTTGGACACCGCGCGTCCGGTGTGCGCGGAGACGTTGACCCGCTCGGCCCAGCGCACCCGCACCAGGTCCCGGTCGATCTCCTTCTCCAGCCGGCGACGCCGCTCGTTGTCGACGAGGTCCCACTTGTTGTAGGCGATGACCAGGGCGCGCCCGGCGTCCTCGACCATGCTGATCACGCGCAGGTCCTGCTCGCTCAGCGGCTCGGAACCGTCGATGAGCACGATGGCCACCTCGGCGGCCTCGATCGCGTGGCGCGTGCGCAGCGAGGCGTAGTACTCGGTGCCGCGGGCGGTCTTCACGCGCTTGCGCAGGCCCGCGGTGTCCACGAACCGCCAGGTCTCGCCGCCGAGCTCCACGAGCGAGTCCACCGGGTCGACCGTCGTTCCGCCGACCTCGTCGACCACCGCGCGCTCCTCACCGGTGAGCCGGTTGAGCAGGCTGGACTTGCCCACGTTGGGCTTGCCGACCAGGGCGACGCGCCGCGGGCCGGCGCTGCGCCCCCGGTCGCGGGGTGTTTCCGGCAGCGCCTCGAGCACCGCGTCCAGCAGGTCACCGGAGCCGCGCCCGTGCAGACCGCTGACGGGCCGCGGCTCGCCGAGCCCCAGCGACCACAGCTCGTGCACCTCGTTCGCGGTGCGCTGGTCGTCGACCTTGTTCGCCGCGAGCAGCACCGGCTTGCGCGAGCGGCGCAGCACGCGGGCCACGGCCTGCTCGCCCTCGGTGATGCCCACTTGGGCGTCGACGGCGAACACGATGGCGTCCGCCGCGGCCACGGCCAGTTCGGCCTGCTGCGTGATGGCGGCCTGCCGCCCGGAAGCCTGCGGGTCCCACCCGCCGGTGTCCACGATCGTGAACCACCGGTCGTTCCACAGCGCGTCGTAGGCCACGCGGTCCCGGGTCACGCCCGGGGTGTCCTGCACGACCGCCTCGCGCCGGCCGATCAGCCGGTTCACCAGGGTCGACTTGCCCACGTTGGGCCGCCCCACCACGGCCACCACCGGCTGGGCCGGGACGGACGGCTCGCCCTCGGCCGGTTCGAAAGCATCGGCCACCGCCCAGTCGGACTCGTCCGACCACGTGCCGTCTAGCGACTCGTCGGTCACGCTTGTTTCCCTCTCCGCTGATCGTTGTTCTGGTCGGCGACCAGCTCGTCGAGCGCGACCACCAGGTCCACCAACTCCGAGCGCACCCGGTCGGTCGCCGCACGCAGGCCGACGCGCCCCTTCTCGCTCGGCAGCTCGACGGGTTCGCCGAAGAGCACGTCGACCCGGGGCCGCAACCGCGGCCACCGGCCCGGCCGCGCGGTGCCCCGGCACGCCACCGGGAGCACCGGCGCCTGCGCGGTGCGGGCGAGCCACGCGGCGCCGTTCTGCGCGTTGTCCACTTCACCCGTGCCGCGGGTTCCCTCCGGGAACACGGCCACGGTCCCACCGTGGCGCAGCACGCGAACCGCCGCGAGCAGCGGGGTCCGGTCGGGCTCGCCGCGGCGCACCGCCAGCTGCCCGATCCGCCGCAGGAACCACCCGACCGGACCGCGGAACATCTCCGCCTTGATGAGGAAGACCACGTCGCGGGGCAGCACCCCGAACAGCAGCGGCCCGTCGACCAGGGCCGAGTGGTTCGCCACGAGCACCACGGGACCGGAACGCGGAACCCGGTCGGCCCGGTGCACGCGCAGCCGGTAGGCGGAGCCGAGCATCCGCGCGAAGCGCCGTCCGCCGCGGTGCAGCGCGAGCCGCGCGCCTTCCGGCAGGTGCTGCTGGTCTTCCTTCCTCACCCGGCCGTCCGTTCCGAGGCCGACGGGGCGCAGTCCCCGAGCAACCCCCGCGCTTCGACGAGTTCGTGCAGCCGGGTGAGCACCTCGGCCACACCGAGCTCGGTGGTGTCCAGTTCCACGGCGTCGGTGGCCTGCCGCATCGGCGAGGCGCTCCGGCCCGCGTCGCGCTGGTCCCGGCGCCGCACCTGCTCGGCGGTGCTGGGCACGTCGCCGCTGCGGCCGGCTGCGGCGTCCTGGGCGGTGCGGCGCTGCGCCCGCGCGTCGGTGCTGGCCGTGAGGAAGACCTTCAACCGCGCGTCGGGGACGACGGCCGTGCCGATGTCGCGGCCCTCGACGACGATGCCGCCGGGGCCGTCGAGGGCCCCGCGCACCTCGGCGCGCTGCTGCTCCACGAGCACCTCACGCACCGCGGGGATCGCCGACACGGCCGAGACCGCCCCGGTCACCTCGGCGCCGCGGATCTCCGCCTCCACCTCGGCCCCGTCGAGCAGCACCGCGGGCCGGTCCGGCTCGGTCCGCACGCTCAGCAGGGCGGTGCGCACGACGCGTTCGACCTCGACCGCGTCGGCCGGGTCGACCTCCGCGCGCAGGACCGCCAACGTCGCCGCCCGGTACATCGCGCCGGTGTCGAGGTACTTCGCCCCCAGCTCGGTCGCGAGCCGTCGAGCCACCGTGGACTTGCCGGTACCCGAAGGCCCGTCGAGCGCCACCACACCGCGTAGCTGTGCCACCGTCGCTTGTCCCTCCCTGAACTGGCGGTCCCACCGGGGTCCATTCTGCCTGCCGGGCAGTGGTGATCCCCACGTGCCTCGGCATCGACGGCGCCGCTCGCCCCGCGCGTGCGCCGGCGGCGCGGAGGCCGGTGTCACAGCCCGACGGACTTGTACAGCGCTCCCATCTCACGCTGGTTGAGCGGCCGGATCGCGCCGGGGCGCTCGTCGGTGAGCCGCACGTTGCCGATCGCGGTGCGCACCAGCCGCTGCACGGGCAGCCCCACGTGCTTGAGCATGCGGCGCACGATGCGCTTGCGGCCCTCGTGCAGCACGAGCTCGACCATGGCCCGCTTCGGCACCTGGTCGACGAGCTTGAAGCGCGACACGCGCACCAGGCCGTCCTCGAGCTCCACCCCCTCGCGCAGCGTCCTGGCCATGTCCTTCGGCACGGTGCCCTGCACCTCGGCCAGGTAGGTCTTGGGGACCTCGTAGGAGGGGTGCATCACCCGGTTGGCCAGTTCACCGTCGTTGGTCAGCAGCAGCATGCCCTCGGTGTCCTGGTCCAGGCGCCCCACGTGGAACAGCTTGCCGTCCTTCTTGCTCAGGTAGTCGCCGAGGCACGGGCGGCCCTGGTCGTCGGACATCGTGCAGAGGATGCCGCGCGGCTTGTTCAGCATGAGCACCCGCACGTCGTTGGTGAGGAACACCCGCGCGCCGTCGACGTGCACGGTGGCCGTGCTCGGGTCGACTCGCCGTCCCAGCTCGGTGACGGCCTCCCCGTTGACCTGGATACGGCCCTCGACGATCATCTGCTCGGTTTCCCGGCGGGAGGCCACACCGGCGTTCGACAGCGCTTTCTGCAGCCGAACGCCTTCGGCGTCGGCAGAAACGGAAGGGTCCTTAGACGTCATCAATCGCATCCACTTCGGGCAACAAGGGGGCCAGTGGCGGCAGCTCCTTCAGCGACGACAAGCCGAGCCGCTCCAGGAACAGCTCCGTCGTGCAGTACAGGAGGCCACCGGTTTCCTGATCGGTCCCGGCCTCTTCGACCAGGCCTCGACCCACCAGGGTACGGATAACGCCATCGACGTTCACACCGCGTACCGCTGCCACGCGGGAGCGGGTCACGGGCTGGCGGTAGGCGACCACGGCGAGCGTCTCCATCGCGGCGCGCGTGAGCTTGCTGCGCTGACCGTCGAGCAGGTAGCGCTCGACGTACGGCGCGTAGCGCTCGCGCGTGTACATCCGCCAGCCGTCGCCGACGTGCCGCAGGTCGATCCCCCGGTTCGCGGCCGCGTACCCGTCGGACAGCCGGTGCAGGGCCGTGCGCACCCGGGCCACCGGCTGCTGCAGGGTCTCGGCGAGCAGCTGCTCGCCGGCGGGGGCGTCGACGACGAGCAGCAGCGCTTCCAGCGCGCAGTCCAGGTCCTCGTCGGTGTCCAGGGCCGGCGGTTCGGGAGCGCTCTCCACGGCCCGGTGCGCCGCGGCGGGCCCACCGCCACCGCCCTCGGTGCCACCGTCCTCGGTGGGCCACGTCCCGGTGGTGCCCGCGGAAGCCGCACCGGTGCCGGTGCTCTCCGCACCTGCGGTGCTGCCGGAGCCCCCGGCGTCTCCGGTGCGCCCGACGTCCTCGCCGCCTCCGGCGTCCTCGGCGGGAGAGGTGGCATCGGCCGCGCCTCCCACCGGAGGAACCCCGGGACCATACGTGTCCACAGTGGATTCATCTGGATCCGCTGTGGACGGTTCCGTCCGCTGCACCGCGCCCTCCGCCGGCGCGGGCGGTGGTGCGCCGCTCTCGTCGTGCCCGTGGGGCTGGCTGCTCACCCGTACTCCTCGTCGTCCTGTCGCGCCAGTTCCGCGTCCGCCTGCGCCCGCGCCTCCTGCAGGCTGCCGCCCGCCCACCGGATCGACAACGTGGCCAGCGGTGCTTCCTGCTCGAACAGGATCACCTGCTCGCGGTACAGCTCCAGCAGCGCCAGGAAGCGCGCGACGACCTCGATGGTGTGGCCGCAGTCGGAGACCAGACCGGCGAAGGTCGCCTCGCCGCGCTCGGCCAGGCGCACCCGCAGCAGCGCGACGTGCTCCCGCACGGAGACCTGGTGCTGGTGCAGGTGCTCCAGCGACACGGCCGGTGGCGGTTGCGGCCGGAACACCGAGGCGGCGATCTCCGCGAACCGCTCCGGGCCGACGCCCAACCGCACCTTCGGCAGCAGGTTGGCGAACCGGTCCTCCAGCGAGACCGCGCGCGGGTAGCGCCGCAGCGCACCCGCTTCCAACTCGCTGAACAGCTCGGCGACCTGCTTGTACGCACGGTACTGCAGCAGCCGCGCGAACAGCAGGTCCCGCGCCTCCAGCAGCGCCAGGTCCTCCTCGTCCTCCACCTCGGCCGCGGGCAGCAGCCGCGCCGCCTTGAGGTCGAGCAACGTCGCCGCGACGACGAGGAACTCGGTGGTCTCGTCCAAGTCCCACTGCTGCCCGAGAGCTTTGGTGTAGGCGAGGAACTCGTCGGTGACCCGGTGCAGCGCCACCTCGGTGACGTCCATCTCGTGCTGCGAGATGAGCTGCAGCAGCAGGTCGAACGGCCCTTCGAAGTTGTCGAGCCGCACGGTGAACCGCCCGCCCGAGCCGGACTCGTCCGCCTCCGGCTCGCCCGCGGCGAGTTCGGACAGCTCGGAATCGGTCACGCGGCGGCCCCCTGTACGACGGTGTTCTCCGGCGGTGCCGCGGGCCAGGAGGACACCGGTCCGCGTCCCGGCCCCTCGGCCGCCCCTCCCCGCCGGGCTGCGGCGCGGGAGGGGCGTGCGCACCGGACCCGGCGATGATACTCCGCGGCCGCACCGGCCGGACCGCCCGTTGCCGGTCGGCGCCCTGCTCCCCCTGCCGCCCGCACCCCCTCCGAGCAGGCAGAACGGGCGCCTCAGCGCGCGATGACCTCCCGCGCGAGCGAGCGGTACGACTTCGCCCCGGCCGAACGGGGAGCCCATCGGGTGATCGGCTCGCCCGCCACCGTCGTCTCCGGGAACCGCACGGTCCGGTTGATCACGCTGTCGAAGACGATGTCGCCGAACGCCTCCACGACCCGCTGCATAACTTCCCGCGAGTGCAGTGTGCGCGGATCGAACATCGTGGCGAGGATCCCGGAGATCTCCAGGTCCGGGTTCAGCCGGTCGCGCACCTTCTCGATCGTGTCGATGAGCAGCGCGACGCCGCGGAGGCTGAAGAACTCGCACTCCAGCGGGATGATCACGCTGTGGGCCGCCGCCAGCGCGTTGACCGTCAGCAGCCCCAGCGACGGCTGGCAGTCGACGAGGACGTAGTCGTACTCCTTGGCGGCGCTGCGCAGCGCCCGCTGCAACGCCTGCTCCCGCCCCACCTCGGCGACGAGCTGCACCTCGGCCGCGGACAGGTCGATGTTGCTCGGCAGCAGATCCATGCCGTCGACCGAGGTCTGCTGGACGATCTCCTCGAGCTTCGCCGAGCTCTCCATGATCACGTTGTGGATCGTGCGGTCCAGCTGGTGCGGCTGAACCCCCAGCCCCACCGACAGCGCACCCTGCGGATCGAAGTCCACCAGCAGCACGCGGCGGCCGTACTCGGCCAGCGCCGCCCCCAGGTTGATCGTCGAAGTGGTCTTGCCCACACCGCCCTTCTGGTTGCACATGGCCACGATGGACGCAGGGCCGTGCCCCTCCAGCATCGGCGGTTCGGGGATCTGGCGACGGGGTCGTCCGGTGGGCCCGAGCCCGCGGGCCGCCCCGGGCGCGAGGTCGACCTCCTCCTCGGAACTCGATCCCGTTCCGGTCGAATCCGGGGCGATGCTCAGGTCGACCGCGCCCCGCGACCGCCCATCGGCGGAGGGCTGCGGTTGCGACATGGCGATCCTGACTCCTTCGTTAGCCGGTGGCGATCACAATGCAGCCTAGGTGGCGTTCACGACCTGCGGCAACGCGCCTCGCCGTGGTGTGCCGAACAACCGTCCGGCACAGCGGCCCGATTCGCCCGCCCGCTAGCCTCGGGCGCGCGGGTGCGACGTCGCGTAGACCTCGCGCAGCGTGGTCACCGTGACCATGGTGTACACCTGCGTCGTCGCCACCGAGGCGTGGCCGAGCAGCTCCTGGACGACCCGCACGTCGGCACCCCCTTCCAGCAGGTGCGTCGCGAAGGAGTGCCGCAGCACGTGCGGCGAGACCTCGCTGGTGATCCCGGCGCGCTCGGCCGCGGCCTTCAGGGCGTGCCACGCGCTCTGCCGCGACAGGCGCGATCCGCGGGAATTGAGGAACACGGCGGAACTCCCGCGCCCCCGCGCGGCCAGAACCGGACGAGCGCGGACGAAGTAGGCGTCCAGCGCCTCCAGGGCGGGCCTCCCCACCGGCACCAGGCGCTGGTGCCCGCCCTTGCCGGTGAGGATCACCGTGCGCTCGCCCACGTCCAGGTCGTCCACGTCCAGCCCCACGGCTTCGGAGATGCGCGCACCCGTGGAGTACAGCAGCTCCAGCAGGGCCCGGTCGCGCAGCTCGTGCGGGCGCTGCCCGGTGGCGTGCTCCAGCAGCCGCGCGACCTCGTCGACCGCCAGCGCGCGCGGCAGCGACCGCGGTGGGGCCACCGGCGCCACCTCGCGCGCCACGTCCGCGGCCAGCATCCCCTCCGCCTGCGCGAAGCGGTGCAGCCCGCGGGTCGCGACGAGCGTGCGCGCCACCGAGGACCGCGCCAGCGGACGGCGGTCACCGCTCGGGTGGGACAGGTCGGCCTGGAAGTCGGCCAGGTGCTGCGCCGTGACGGACGCGAGGTCGGTGACGCCGCGTTCGGCCAGGAACGCGGCGTAACGCCGCAGATCCCGCCGGTAGGCCTCGAGCGTGCTGCGCGCCGCGCCGCGCTCGACCGTCAGGTGCTCGAGATACCGGGTGATGGCCGCGCGCACCGCCTCCGGCAGCTCCTCCTGCTCCGGCACGGTTCACTCCGCGCGCTCGTGCCCGGCCGCACCGCCCCGCTGGGCGAACCGGCGCGGCCGGTCCTGCCACGAGGCGTCCGCCGGCCGCGGCCGGTGGACCCCGTCCCGCACGGCCCGCGCCGCCAGCAGCCCGGACACGGCGGGGGCGTTGACGATCTCCCCGTCGAAGACCATGGCCACGGCCTCGTCGAGCGGCACCGACGTGACCGTCAGGTCGGCCTCCTCGTCGGCCGCGGCCGGCGGGAGGTCCACCGCGCGCAGCTGCCGCGCCAGGAACACCCGCACGCTCTCATCGGTGAAACCGGGCGAGGAGGCCACGTCCACCAGCACCGACCACTCGTCGGCGTCCAGGCCGACCTCCTCGGCCAGCTCGCGGCGCGCCGCCTCCACCGAGCTCTCCGCGTCGACGTCGAGCAGCCCGGCCGGCAGCTCCCACAGCCGCCGTCCCAGGGGGTAGCGGTACTGGTGGATCAGCGTGACCCGCTCGTCCTCGTCGAGGGCCAGCACCGCCACGGCCCCGTAGTGCTCGACGACCTCGCGCCGCGCGCGGCGACCGCCGGGCATGTCCACCTCGTCGGCCCGCAGGGCCAGGATGGTGCCGACGTAGATGTCCTCGCTGCCGGCCACGGTGAAGTCGTGCGCGCCGTTGGTGCGCCCCACGCCGCCCGGTGCGGCGCCGGCCCCCGCCCTGTCGGTTCGGGTGCTGTCGGTTCCGGTGTTGTCGGCTTCGGTGTTGTCCGCGTGCACGCGGCCCAGCCTAGTACCGATCAGCGCCGCAGGGCCCGCACCGGCGGCGCGGCCAGGTCAGGAGGCGCCCGACGTGCGCGGCGCCTCGGGCAGGTCCACCGGCAGCCGCTCGGCCGCGCGGTAGTCCAGCGCGGCGCGCACGAACGCGGCGAACAGCGGGTGCGGCCGGGTCGGCCGGCTCTTCAGCTCGGGGTGGGCCTGGGTGCCGACGAAGAACGGGTGCTGCTCGCGCTCGAGCTCGACGAACTCGACGAGCCGCCCGTCCGGCGAGGTCCCCGAGCACAGCAACCCGGCCTTGCGCAGGTCCTCCCGGTAGTTGTTGTTGACCTCGTAGCGGTGCCGGTGCCGCTCGGCGATGTCGGACTCGCCGTAGGCCTCGCCCACCAGCGAACCGGGCTCCAGCCGCGCCGGGTAGGACCCGAGCCGCATCGTGCCGCCCATGTCGCGGTCCCCGCTGAGCACGTCGCGCTGGTCGGCCATGGTGCTGATCACCGGGTGCTGGCAGGGCTCCTCGAACTCCGCCGAGTTCGCCCGCTCCAGCCCGGCCAGCGACCGCGCCGCCTCGATGACCATGCACTGCAGTCCCAGGCACAACCCCAGCGTGGGGATGCCGTTCGTGCGGGCGTACCGGAGCGCGCCGAGCTTGCCCTCGATGCCGCGGACGCCGAAGCCACCGGGCACGAGCACGCCGTCCATGCCGGCCAGCGCCTGCGCCGCGCCCGACTCGGTCTCGCACGAGTCGGACGGCACCCAGGAGATCTCCACTTTGGCCCGGTGGTGGAAACCGCCCGCGCGCAACGCTTCGGTCACCGACAGGTACGCGTCGGGCAGGTCGACGTACTTGCCGACGAGCGCGATCCGCACGCGCTCGGACGGGTTGTGCACGCTGTCCAGCAGGTCCGTCCACACCGACCAGTCGACGTCGCGGAACGGCATGCCGAGCCGGCGCACCAGGTAGGCGTCCAGCCCCTCGGCGTGCAGCACCCGCGGGATGTCGTAGATCGACGGGGCGTCCGGGCAGGCGACCACGCCGTCGGTGTCCAGATCGCACATGAGCGCGATCTTGTCCTTGAGGTCCTCAGGCAGATCGCGGTCGGCGCGGCAGACCAGCGCGTCCGGCTGGATGCCGATGTTGCGCAGCGAGGCCACCGAGTGCTGCGTCGGCTTCGTCTTCAGCTCGCCCGACGGGGCCAGGTAGGGCACCAGCGAGACGTGCAGGAAGAAGCAGTTGTCCCGCCCCACCTCGTGGCGGATCTGGCGACAGGCCTCCATGAACGGGAGCGACTCGATGTCACCGACGGTGCCGCCCACCTCGGTGATCACCACGTCCGGCGCTCGCCCGCTGTCGTCCGGCTCGCCCATCGCCATGACGCGCGACTTGATCTGGTCGGTGATGTGCGGGATCACCTGCACCGTGTCCCCCAAGTACTCGCCGCGGCGCTCCTTGGCGATCACCGACGAGTACACCTGCCCGGTCGTGACGTTGGCGTTGCGCGTCAGCGCCCGGTCCAGGAACCGCTCGTAGTGGCCGATGTCGAGATCGGTCTCCGCCCCGTCCTCGGTGACGAACACCTCGCCGTGCTGGAACGGGTTCATCGTCCCAGGGTCGACGTTGAGGTACGGGTCCAGTTTCTGCATCGTCACCCGCAGGCCACGAGCCGTCAGCAACTCACCCAGGCTCGCCGCGGTCAGACCTTTGCCCAGCGAAGAGGCAACGCCCCCGGTCACGAAAACATGCTTGATCGCGCGTGCGTGCGGCACCAAAAAGCTCCCCGTGGTTAAGCCGTCGCCGGGCTGTCGTCCCGCCCGGTTCGAAGGATCTCTCTGCACTGTGACGGTTGCGGCTGCTTGGCCGGGCCCGTCGCTCCCACGGAATTCCAGCCTATCGCACGAGTTCACCCGAACGCACCGCCTGGTGCAGGCCGCGTACACCTCCCGGCCGATTCCCCCGCGGCCGGGCGGCGGACCCGCCCTGCCCAGCGGCGGACCACCGAACCGCGATCACGACCCGCGCTCGCGGGAACGCCCCCGGCGGTAGTGGGCCTTGTCCCGCTCGGCGGTGTGCAGCAGCTCCTCGGCGTGGGCCCGCCCCGTCTCGGTGGAGTCCAGCCCGGCGAGCATGCGCGCCAGCTCGGCCACGCGTTCGTCATCGGCCACCGTGCGCACGTCGCTGCGGGTGAGCCCTTCGTCACCATCGCCCTTGTCGACCACGAGGTGGCGGTCGGCGTAGGCGGCGACCTGCGGCAGATGCGTGACCACCACCACCTGGTGACTGGCGGCGAGCCGGGCCAGCCGCCGACCGATCTCCACCGCGGCGCGGCCACCGACGCCGGCGTCGACCTCGTCGAACACGAGGGTGGGCACCGTGTCGGCGTCGGCGAGCACCACCTCCAGCGCAAGCATCACGCGGGAGAGCTCACCTCCCGATGCCCCCTTGTGCAGCGGTGCCGAGGCCGCCCCGGAGTGCGGCAGCAGCCGGAGCTCGACGTCGTCCACCCCGTCCCTGCCCGCGTGCAGCACCGCGTCATCGACGGTCAGCGCGTGCTCGTCGCCGGTCTCGGCCGTCCGCGGCCGCACCGCGACCTCCAGCCGCGCCTGCGCCATGGCCAGGCCCTGCAACTCCTCGGTCACCGCCGTGGCGAGCCGTTCGGCGCTGCTGCGGCGGATCTCGGTCACCGCCCGCGCGTGCCCGACCAGCTCGCCGGCCAGCTCGTCGCGCCGGCGCGCCAGTTCGGCCAGCGCCTCCTCCGAGGTGTCCAGGCCGGCGAGGCGCTCCCGCGCCTGCTCGGCCCAGCTGAGCACACCGTCCACATCAGCGGCGTACTTGCGCGTCAGCTGCTTGAGCTCGGCCTGGCGGGCCAGCACCTGCTCCAGGCGGTCCGGATCGGCGTCCAACCGCTGCAGGTAGGCGCTGAGCTCCGCGTCGACGTCGGCGAGCACCGTCGCGGCCTCGGCCACCCGGGGCTCCAGGTCCCGCAGCTGCTGGTCCTCGACACCCCCGAGCGCCCGCCGCACCTGCCCCAGCAGGCCGAGGGCCCCGGGCAGGTCGGGATCCCCGTCGGCCGCTCCGGACAGGGCGGTCTGCGCCACCGCGGCTTGCTCCCGCAGCTGGTCCGCGTCGGAGAGCCGCCGCGCCTCGGCCACCAGCTCGCCGTCCTCGCCCGGTTCGGGCGCCACCGACTCGATCTCGGACAGGCCGTGCCGCAGCAGGTCGGCCTCCCGGGCCATCTCGCGGGAGCGCTCCGTGCGCTCGGTGAGTTCGCGGATCGTCGCGGCCCACTGCTCCCGCACGCGCCGGTACTCCGCCAGTGGCTCGCGGATCTCCTCACCGGCGAAGCGGTCGAGCACCGCGCGCTGCTCGCCGGAGCGCAGCAGCCGCAGCTGATCGTTCTGCCCGTGCACCGCGAGCACCTGGTCGGCCACCTCGGCCAGCACGGTGTTCGGCACCGACCGCCCCCCGAGGTGGGCCCGCGAGCGCCCGTCACCGGACACGCTGCGCACGGCGATGAGACTGCCGTCCTCGTCGGTCTCCGCGCCCGCGTCGGCCCCGGCCTTGACCGCGTGCGCCGCAGCGTCACCCTCGAACCGGCCCTCCACCACGGCCCGCTTCGCACCGGCCCGCACGCGCGAGGAGTCCGCGCGCCCGCCGCCGAGCAGGTGCAGCCCTGTGACCACCATCGTCTTGCCGGCCCCGGTCTCACCGGTCACGACGGTCAGGCCCGGGTGCAGCTCGAGCGTGGCGTCGTCGATGACGCCCAATCCCTGGATGCGCATCTCCGCCAACACAGCACGCACCCTAGCGGGTGATGATCCGCCTCGGCGCGGTGCCAGGCCCGCGGCCGCCGACCACCCGAGCGGCGCCACCCGGCCGCCCGCAGACCGCGCGACTCCGCCGCTGCCGGTCACGGGCGTTCCGGTGCCGCGGCGGGGCCGCGCCAGCCCTGGACCGGCAGCTCGAACTTGCGCACCAGCCGGTCGGTGAAGGCGGTGTCGTGCAACCGCACCAGGCGCAGCGGCTCGCCCCCGGCGACCACCTCCACCCGCGAACCGGGCGGCAGGTCGACGTGGCGCTGCCCGTCGCAGGACAGCACCGCGTCGTGGCCGTTGTGGTCGACCTCCAGCGCCACCAGCGAGTCCTGGGCGATCACCAGCGGGCGCGCGAACAGCGCGTGCGCGTTGCTCGGCACCACCAGCAACGCGTGCACCTCCGGCCACACCACGGGGCCGCCCGCCGAGAACGCGTAGGCCGTGGACCCCGTGGGGGTGGAGCACAGCACGCCGTCGCAGCCGAACGCGGAGACGGGGTGCCCGTCCACCTCGACGACGACGTCGAGCACGCGCTCCCGGCTCGACTTCTCCACGCTCGCCTCGTTCAGGGCCCACGTGCGGCACAGCACGTGGCTGTCCAGGCTCGCGGTGACCTCCACGGTCATCCGCTCCTCGACGGTGTAGCGGCCCTCGACGACCGCGCGGACCGCCTCGTCCAGCGCATCGGAATCGGCACCGGCGAGGAAGCCCACCCGGCCGAGGTTCACGCCGAACACGGGCACGCCGCTGCCGTAGGCCAGGTCCGCGGCGCGCAGCAGCGTGCCGTCGCCGCCGAGCACGAGGACCAGCTCGGTGCCGACAGCGGCGTCCCTGCCCGGTGCGACGACCTTGTCGTAGCACTCCGAGTTCAGCAGCGGCGCCTCCTCGGCCAGCACCCGCACGCGCATCCCGGCGCCGATGAGCTGCCCGGCGACCTTCTCCGCCGTGCGCAGGTTGTACTGCTTGCCGGAGTGCACCACCAGCAGCACTTCGCGGGTCACGTGGCACTCCCTTGCCGGTGCGCGCTTGCATCGACGTTCTGCGGGCCGCGGCGCACCGCCTCGCGCACCGCCGAGGCCGCGTCGACGCCGCTGTCCGCCGCCCGCAGCCAGGCGAAGAACTCGACGTTGCCGGACGGCCCGGGCAGCGGGCTGGCGGCGACGCCGCGCAGGCCCCAGCCGTGCTCCTCGGCGAACCGGACGACGTCCAGTACCGCCTCGGCGCGCAGCTCGTCGTCCCGCACCACGCCGCCGGAGCCGAGGCGCTCCCTGCCCACCTCGAACTGCGGCTTGATCATCGGCAGGAGATCGGCGCCCCCACGGGCGCAGCTCGTCAGCGCCGGCAGCACCAGCCGCAGCGAGATGAACGAGAGATCGGCCACGATCAGGTCCACCGGCTCGCCGATCGTCCCCGGTTCGAGGAACCGCACGTTCGTGCGCTCGTGCACCTGCACGCGTTCGTCCGTGCGCAGCTTCCAGTCCAGCTGGCCGTAGCCGACGTCCACGGTGACGACGCTGCCCGCCCCGCGCCGCAGCAGCACGTCGGTGAAGCCGCCGGTGGAAGCGCCGGCGTCGAGGCAGCGGCGCCCGGCCACCGACAGCCCCCGGGGTTCGAAGGCCTCGAGCGCGCCGAGGAGTTTGTGCGCGCCGCGCGAAGCCCACCGGGGGTCGTCGTCCTCGGCGACGACGACCGGGGCGTCCCGCTCGACCGCCGTCGCCGCCTTCCGCGCCACCATGCCCCGCACCGTGACGCGCCCGGCGGAGACGAGGTCGTTCGCGTGTTCGCGCGAACGCGCCAGTCCGCGACGAACCAGCTCAGCGTCCAAACGAGCCCTGCGCGGCACCGGTGTCAGCTCCTGTCGCTCGTCCCCGACAAGTACGTGTCCGCGGTGCTCAACGCGTCCGTCAACGCGTTGTGCACCGCTTCGAAACGGCGCACGTGCTCGGCCACCGGCCGCTCGCGCGCAGCGTCGAGCTCCGCGAGGGCCGTGTGGATGGCCGCGATCACCGCCTCCTCGTCGCCGTCCGCCGAGGACGCGGCCGCCGGGACCTCGGGGTCCGGATCCTGTGGACCTGTCATGCGTCCACGCTAGCGGAATCGTCCGGCCCGAGGACATCACGCCCGCGGGCACGTCCGGTCGAACGCCGTCTCCGCGAAACGCACCGCATCACGGTCCCTCCGGGGTCCCCGAGAGCCCCAACCGCGCGAGCACCTCGCGGGCGCCCGCGTCCCGCGCCCGCACCGCAACCGGACCGCTCCCGGCGCTCCACCGGGCCGCGCACAGCGACCGCAGCGCGGCGAGCTGCTCCGCACCTCCCCCGGATCCCTCCGGGACCTCGGGGGGCTCGGAGTCCTCGGGGGCCGAGGCCAGCTCGACCACGTCCCCGGACACGCGACACGGCCACGCCGGATCCGCGGCGATGCGCACCCGCTCGGGCGGTTCGTGCAGCCCGGACAGGTCCGCGGCGAGGTACGCGGGTCGCTGTTCCGGGCCGGCGGCGAGCAGGTCAGCCGGGCGGCTGACGCCGGTGAGCACGAGCATGCCGGGCATGCCGGCACGCACGGCCCCGGCGATGTCGGTGTCCAGGCGGTCCCCGACGAACAGCGGCGATCGCGCACCGGCGGAGCGCGCCGCGGTGTCCAGCAGCGGGCGTTCCGGTTTCCCCGCCACGCGGGGGTTCCGACCGCTGGTGGCCTGCAGTGCGGCGACCAGGGAACCGTTGCCGGGCAGCTCGCCGCGTTCCGTCGGCAACGTCGCGTCCATGTTGGTCGCGATCCACAGTGCGCCCTCGTGCAACGCCAGCGCGGCCTCGGCCAGATCCGACCAGGTGATCTCCTGGGACAACCCCTGCACCACCGCGACCGGGTCCTCGGCGTGCCTGCGGACCGGGTGCAGCCCTGCCTTGTCCACTTCGGACTCGAGGGCCGCCGACCCCAGCACGAGCACGGCCGAGCTCGCGGGCAGGAGCTCGGCGAGCACCGCTGCCGCCGCCTGCGGACTGGTGCTCACCTCGACGCTGCGCACCGCCAGGCCCAGCTCACCGAGCTGGTGTGCCACGTCCTCGTCGGACTTCGACGCGTTGTTCGTGACGTACCGGAGCGCGACCCCGCGCCGCTGCACCTCGCGGATCGCCTCCGCGGCGCGCTCCACCAGAACACCGCCGCGGTACACGGTTCCGTCCAGGTCGAGCAGCACGGCGTCGTGCCCGGACAGCACGCTCTCCGTCACTCCTCCGACCCGTCCTCGGCGAGGGCGGACTCCCCCTCGGACGCTGCGGCTCCGCCGGCGCCGGGGGAATCGGAGCGCTCCGCGCCCGCGTGCGTCCCGGACGCCCCGGCCCCGTCCCCGTGGTCATCAGTGCCGTGGTCCTCAGGGCCGTCGTCCTCAGCACCGCCGGCATCGGAGCCCGAGCCCTCGATGGCCTGGTTGACGAGCTCGTTGGCGACTTCCGGACCACCCAGCCGCTCCACCAGCTCGTCGAGGCGCCCAGGAGCGTCGGTGTCCTCCTCGTCGTCGGCGTGCGCCGCGTGCACGAACCAGGTGAAGGACTCCTGCACGCGGCCCGCCGCCAGCAGGTTGTCGGCGTAGGCGTAGAACAGGCGCGCGCTCCACGGGTCCTGGCGCTGCGGGTCCAGCTCCGGGATCTGCAGGCTGACCACCGAGGCGTCGATCTCGCCGAGATCGCGCCGCGCCCCCGCGGCGACGATCCGCAGTTCGATCGCCTCGGCCCGCCCCAGTTCCGCGGCTTCCGGACTGCGGCTGAGCTCGATCGCCCGCTCGGGGCGGCCCATCGCGCGCTCCGCGTCGGCCATCAGGGCCACGTGCCCCGGTCCGCCGGAGAGCCGGCGGGCGGTGCGGAGCTCGTTGAGCGCTTCGTTCCACTCGGAAGCGTTGTAAGCGGCGACGCCGGCGGCCTCGCGCACCGAGGGGATGCGGGAGGCGCGCTTGCGCGCGTACCGCGCGTGCTCCAGGGCCTGCTGCGGATCGCTGTCGAGCAGGTAGCCCGTGGCGAGCAGGTGGGCGGCCACGTTGTCGGCCACGTGCTTCGGCAGCGGGCGCAGCTCGCGGCGCACCTCGTCCTGCACCTCAGCAGGATCGATCTCTTCCGGCAGCGTCGGCTCGACCGGGCCGGAACCGGTCGTCTTGGACGCCTCGGTCCGTGCCGGAGCCGAGCGGGACTTGTCAGTGCGCTGCTTCTGCGACTCCCGGTTCTGCCGTTGGGGCGGCTTCGATCCGGGGGCGTTCTTGGAACCTGCCTTGGTTCCCGCGGGGCTCTTCGGGCCGCGTCCGCCCTTCGGTCCCTGAGCGCCCTTCGGGCCGTGCTCGCCCCTCGGCTTGTCGAACCCCTTCTTCCCATCGCGTTTCGGGGGTCGCCCCGCGCCACCACCGGAACCCGCGAAGCCCGGTTTGCCGCCCTGCTTGTCGCGGGGCTCCTGCTTGCCGCGCGGCCCCTGCTTGTCGCGGGGCTCCTGCTTGTCGCGGGGACCCGGCTTACCACCCCTGGAGTGTTGCGGCTTCTTCGGATCGTGGCCGCGGTTCTGGTCCTGATTACGGCCGGCACCGGCCCCATGGCGAGCGCCGCTGCGCCTGTCTTCGGAACCGGACACCGAACCTCCTGAACTCGGAAAAAATCGATTGCTCACAGCTGAACCCATTTTATCGGGTCCCGGCGCAGCACCGGCGCTGCCGTGCCCGCGGCTGATGCGCACGCCTCACTCGCCCGACCACGCGGGGAACCAGGCCGGGTCAGGCCGAAGCAGTGAACATCGAGAACAGCGCCCGCGGTCTGCCAGCACGTGCGCACCGGACCACTCCTGAACCCGCCGCAGCCGGCCACTCGCCGAACCGTTCGGGACTGCCGAACGCTGCCGCGGTGACCCACCGCCGGGCCGGTGCGAGCTCAGCAGTCCGGAATGCCGCGCTGCCCTGGCAGGGGCAGCCAGGGCGGAGGAGGCACGAACACCACCATGCGGTGCTCGCCAGCTCCGGAA